>JAGCMR010000297.1 GCA_017646305.1 Spirochaetaceae bacterium | reverse complement strand
CAGCCTACGACACCTTGCAATCAGAGTTGGAAGCCTTTTCTCCTGATTTGGCAAAAAAGCCTCGGCTTATTTTGTGCAACAAGATGGATACAGAAGGTGCTCCCGAACGAGCTAAGATGATTACAGAGTCTATTCACGCTAAAAATCCAGATCAGGTGGTGATTCCCCTTTCAATTTTTGCTAGAACTGGTCTTGATCAGGTGCGACGTGAGATTCTTGCTTTGGTTCAACGGATGGAAGCTTCTGGATACAAGAGTCCCACCACTGCAAAGACTGTGGTTACAGAAGAAAAGTCTGGTCAATCAGATTTTTTGAAAAGCCGTTCTGTGTGTGATGTGGATCCTATTCAATATCCCGGATACCACAATCAGGATGATGAATACTAGGTAGGTAGATTATGCGGATTGCCATGCTGGGAGGAAGCTTTAATCCCATTCATATTGGTCATCTTTTGCTGGCAGATGAGGTTTGCCATCGGTTGGGATATGACAGGGTGCTTTTTGTACCAGTGAATATTCCACCTCATAAAGAATTGGCCAAGGGTGTGGCTTCTTGGCAGCGGCTTGATATGATTGAATTGGCCATTGCTGGCAATCCCCGTTTTGTAGTGGAAACCTGTGAGCTAGAACGCGGTGGTATTTCCTATACCTACGATACCATTACCTATTTGGGTAAAAAATATGCTGGCAAGCTGGAAGGTAAGCTGGGACTTATAATGGGAGACGACTTAGTTGAAGGCTTTGAGGAATGGGGCCACTATCAGGAGTTGCCTGACCTAGCAGATATTATCTTGGCTCGTCGTATTTGCTGGGACGGTACCCAGAGAAAGCCCTTTCCGTATCGTCACCTGGAGCTTGATAATGGAATTCTTCCCGTGTCCTCTAGCCAAATTCGGGAGGCTGGTTCTGGAAAAATCAGTACTGGGAAAGCTGCTTCTTGGCGGTATCTTGTTCCAGAATCTGTTTATCGATATATTGTAGAGAGAAATTTGTATGGATGCACAGATAATTGAACTTGTACGAAAATATGCCATTACTATGGTTTCTCAAAGTCGCTATGAACATTCTGTAAGAGTGGCGGAAACGGCAGAAAAATTGTGCAAGATTCATGGTCTTGACCCACAACGAGGGTATTTCGCAGGCATTGCCCACGATATTTGTAAGGAAATGAAGGGAGAACTGATGATTTCTCTGGCTACCTTGGACGGAGAGCCTGTGGGTAAGTTAGAGCAAGACAAGCCTGGTTTGCTCCATGGAAGAGCCGCTGCTTCTGTGCTGAAAAATGACTTTTCTGTGAAAGATGATGATGTTTTAGAGGCGGTGCGTCTTCATACCTTTGGGGCTCCTGGTATGGGAGCTTTGGCAAAGGTTTTATATGTGGCAGACAAAATTGAGCCTGGACGGTCTCATGTTACTGAGAAATATCTTGAGCGGGTGTTTGCCATGGGTTTGGATGAAGCAATGCTCTTCGTTTTGAAGGAAAATATTGAATTCTTGCGAGATAAGGGGAAGAAAATTGCTCCTGCATCCCTAAAGCTGCTTTCATTTTTGGAGGGACAATGAGAAGAAAAAGAGCTGGTGGACTAGAAAAAAGTATGATTTTCTTGTTTCTTGTTTTTTCTATCATAATTGTTACTTCTTTGATTGTTGTATCTGCCTTACAGGTGAATCCTGTAGAGGAAATGATTAAAAACGAGGAGCCTATCAAGATTCTTTTTGTGCTGGAAGATGATGAAAAGGTTCTTTTTACCGATGTGTTTATCTACTATCCCGTGTCGGGACGTGGAGCCCTGTTCAACATACCTGGAAATACTGGAGCGATTTACAGTAGTTTGGGAAGGGTAGACCGAATCGACATGGTATATCGTGAAAAGGGGATAGATGCCTATCGACAAGAAATAGAAAAGCTTTCTGGTCAAAGTATTCCCTTTTCTATGTTGTGTACTGTAGATGATTTTAAGGTACTGACAGATTTATTGGGTGGACTGAAAATCTTTGTTCCCTATCCTGTTGATATTCAGGCAGAGAATGGAAGTCGTTGGCTTTTGCCCTCTGGAGTGAATAATCTTGATGGTGATAAAATCCTGACATATTTGTATTACAATTCTACAGAGGAAACTGATGGGGAAGTGCAGGACAGATACCAGAATGTTATTATTGCCTTTTTGGCCGCTATCAATAAAAATATGAATACCATGTTCTTGGAGAAGAACTTCAAGGAATATAGTAACTTGTTTGACACTAATCTGGAGGATAAGGATTTACGGATTATTCTTGAAACTGTTGCCCACGTTGATTCCGAGCGTCTTGCACCTCGAAGTATTACAGGTTCAGTGAGAGAGGTTGACGGAAAGTCCTTATTATTCCCTCATTATGATGGGGAATTGGTAAAGGATTTGTTTAAGCAGACGGTAAGCTCCTTGGTTTCTGTGGTGGACACAATCTATGACCGAATCTACGTACTGGAGGTGCAAAACGGTACTTCAGTACAAGGTTTGGCTAGAAATACCTCCATTTTGTTGCAGGGCTTTGGTTTTGATGTATTAAGTTCTGTTAATGCAGACAGAAATGATTACGAGGAAACCATTATTATCAATCATATCGGTAATGACGAGATTGCAAAGAATCTTGGAGACATTATCAGTTGTTCCAATATTATTACGGAAGATATTTTGCCAGAAAGTGCTGGTATGGAGGCGGAGTCACGGGTTGACTTCACCATTATTCTTGGAAAGGATTTTGATGGCCGCTACGTGCGGTAAGAGAGGTAGAAATGAAAACTGAAAAGGAAAAGGCTTTAGAAATTGCTCAGCTGATGGAGGACGGAAAGGGTAAGGACGTTACTGTTATTGATGTTTCCCAACTGAATAGCTGGACAGATTATTTTGTCATTGTAACAGTAAATAGCTCTGTTCATTGGAAGGGCTTGTATAAGATTGTAAAGGATTATGTTCGGGAAAATGACATGGAAATTCATGTTACCAACAAGAAGACACCTGATGGAGATGACTGGAACTTGATTGATATTGGCACTGTTGTAGTTCATCTTATGACACAGGATGCTAGAAGCTTTTATGAGCTGGAAAAATTGTGGCACATGGGAGAAGTGTTGCGATAAATTGAGATCTTTACATTGACATTATTTTAATCTTATGATATAGTTTTCGTCATACAGATTAGCCCGGATGGTGGAATTGGTAGACACGCTAGTTTCAGGTACTAGAGCTCGTAAGGGTGTGCAAGTTCAAGTCTTGTTCCGGGCAAAGGCAACTCAGCAATGGGTTGCCTTTTTTATTTTAAATACGAGTTATTCCTGCTATAATCAATATTAGCAAAGAGCAAGTTTGACAGTTATGTGAATATTGACAGTAAATCCTTCTAAAAACTATATTTAAGGGCAAGGGAGTGAGTGTGAAACAAAGAAACGGCCTGTTGAAATATTTAATTGTGGTGGTAGTTGCCCTGGGAATCGTGTTAGGGGTGAAATTTTTTGCAGATAGAGAGGATGTTTCTTATGTGGTGCCAGCTCCTGCAGTGACGGTGGCTCTCCCTGTGGCGGGAACTATGGAAGAAAGCCTTACTATGAACGGCCACGTGGAAGCTCGCTCCATGATTCCAGTCATTCCCTTGGTAAGTGGAACTATTGTGGATTATCCTGTTAAGGCCGGTGAACAGGTGAAAGAAGGCCAGCTTTTAGCCCAAATTGACCCAGAAGCTTTTCGGCAGCAGATGCTGCAAGCTCAGGCGGCCTATACGGGCTATGAAAGTAGCTTTAAGCGGGTGGAAGGCCTGTACAAGGCTGGGGCTGCCACTCAGCAGGAATATGATACGGTGAAGGCTCAACGGGATGCTTCTCGCTCTCAATATGATTTAGCCGTCTTGCAGTTGGGTTATGCCAGCGTTACCTCTCCTGTAACAGGAACGGTGTTGGCAGCCCCCTTGGCCCAAGGTAGTGTTGCATCGGCTCCTCAGCCAGTGGCGGTGGTGGCAGATTTATCTGATCTGGTGGTACGGCTACAGATTCCAGAAAAATATTTTACTCTTTTTTCTCAGTATTGCCATCAGCTAAAGGCACAAATTATCTTGCCACAAGATGAAGTGGGGATTGGAGTGTCACAAGGGGAAAAGGTAGCTCAAGGGCGACTCGATACCATAGCACCCTATATTGATGGAGCTTCTAAAACCTTTGAGACAGTGTTTCAGCTAGAAGAAGGGGCACAATGGTTTACTCCGGGAATGTTTGTTCGGGTAAAGATTGTGTTTAATTCCTTGGAAAATACTTTATTATTACCCATTACTGCAAGAAAGCTGGATGGAACAGTGTATTTTATTGAAGATACCTCAGAAGCCTCTGGAACAGGAAGGCTTGTTTCCTTGAATCTTTCTGATTGTCCTGCAGATGACCAGTGGATTGTGGTACCAGAAGCATACCGAAATACAAGATTTGTGGTGGAAGGCCAGGAAACAGTGCTGGCAGGTCAGGAGGTTCAGGCCTCTGTAGTGGAATTAAGCTGGAAGGAGCAGTAATGAAGCTCTCCCACTTTGCGGTTCGCCATCCTGTTGTTATCGGAATGCTGTTGATTGTGCTGGGGATTTTTGGCATCTTTTCCCTTTCATCAATCAACGTGGAGTTTATGGGAGATGTGTCTGCTCCATCTATTATTGTGGTGGCAATCTATCCCGGTGCTGATGCGGAGGACGTGGAGGAGGATGTTACCAGCATTCTTGAGGACGATTTTGT
>JAGCMR010000296.1 GCA_017646305.1 Spirochaetaceae bacterium | reverse complement strand
CTGGCTGCTTCCGCAACAGCATTGCCCTTCCTCAGGATGTAAAGACCTTGGCCCAGTGGCTTGATGAAGCTGGCTACCAGACAGCTTATATCGGAAAATGGCATTTGGCTTCCCAGGGCGAGCTAGAAAAAAAGCCCTATCAGGATTACCAGATTGAGCCTGTTCCCATGCACCTTCGTGGTGGCTACAAGGGATTCTGGCGAACTGCCGACGTGCTGGAATTTACCTCCGACGGCTACGGTGGCTACGTTTTTGATGAAGACATGAATCGCAGAGACTTTACAGGCTACCGTGCAGATTGTATTACCGACTTTGCACTGGAATTCTTTGATTCCTCCGTAAAAAATTGCTGGGAAGGAAAGGATGGTAAGCCATTTTTCATGACAATTTCCCACATTGAGCCCCACCACCAGAATGGAGCTCATCACTACCAAGGACCTGAAGGTTCAAAGGAGGAATTTGCCAACTTCATTCCACCAGAAGATTTGAAGGTGCTAGGTGGTGGTGACTGGCAGGAGGAATATCCCGATTACCTCGGCGCTTGTGCCAGCCTAGACAAAAACCTTGGTCGCCTTGTTCAGCGGCTCAAGGATTTAGGTATCTACGACAACACCGTTATTATCTTTGGTGCAGACCACGGCTCCCACTTCCGCACCAGAAATCAAAATGGTACCCTGCGAGGAGCAGACGACTACAAGCGTACTGGTCACGACAGTGCCCTAAAGGTGCCACTAGTAATCAGTGGTGGCGCCTTTACCAAGGGTGGTCATCGTGAAAGTCAGCTAGTTTCCACCGAAAGCTTACCTAAAACCATTATGGCCTTGGCCGGGGTGCAGGTGGGAGATGACATGATTGGAGAAAATCTCCTTGACGTGGTGGAAAAAAAGGATGATAATCGAAAAAATCAGGTGTTTGCCCAGATTTCTGAAAGCAAGGTTGGTCGCTGTATTCGTACTCCTGAGTACCTGTACGCAGTTTACGCTCCAGATAAGGATGGAGGACTGGACATGAACAGTACCAGCTACAACGACGATTACCTGTACCACCTGCCTAGCGACCCACATCAGCTGGTGAATGTGGTTGCTGACCCTGCCCATAGCCAGGCAAAGGCCCAACTGAGAAAGAGCCTTGTGGACTGGATACAAAGTGCAGAAGGTATAACTGCTACCATTAACGACTGATTTTTTTAGGAGGGCTTGCCACAAAACGTAAGCCCTCCTTATAACGGGAGGATTATGGCACAAAGAGAAAAGAAATATCAGCTTATATCCTCCTATCTTCGTTCCTTTATCGATGAACATAAATTCACCGATACCAACAAGATGCCTTCAGAGCATTTTCTCTGTAGGAAATTCAACGTAAGCCGCCAAACCGTACGAACAGCCATTGCCTGCTTGGAAAAAGAGGGCTTTGTGTACACCTTACGGGGAAGCGGTACTTTTTTTAACACCAGCTATTCCATTCACAAAAGCTCCTTGCCAGAAACTGAAAGCAAGAAGGTGGCCCTCATTGTACAGGGACAGGACAAGAATTCAATCTACAAGATATTAGCTGGAGTCCGAGATGTATTTCAGGGAACTGGTATTGAGGTTCGTATTTTCTTTACGGAGAATAAGATTCTCAACGAGCGGCGCTGTCTTACAGCCTGTACTTCTGGGTTTGATGCGCTGATTATTGACGGAGTAAAGGCCAGCACTGCCAGTCCCAACGCCGACATCTACGAAAAATTTTATAAGAACAATATTCCCGTTATTTTTTACAACAATTACTATCGTGACAGCAAATTTCCCAAGGTAATTGTAGACGATGAAAATTGCGCCCAGGAGCTGGTGTACCAGCTGATTTGCAAGGGACATAAATATATCGCTGGCTTCTTTGTCTACGATAATTATCAG
>JAGCMR010000295.1 GCA_017646305.1 Spirochaetaceae bacterium | reverse complement strand
GTTGGTGATGCCGCTAATATAGAAACCTTGGAGTTGGATTTCTAAACACATGACTTGTCTTGAAAAAATACAAGTTGTCTCACAGCAAGAGTCAGCTGTTTCCACTTTGGACGGCTGGCTCTTTACTGATTATGCAGGCCGAGACAATCTTACAAAAGACCTGCTTCAATTACCTATTGATGGCATGACCACCCGACGGTGGATTTATATTGTACCACCCACAGGGGAACCAATAAAGATTCTTCATAAAATTGAACCCCACGCACTGGATTCACTTCCGGGAGAAAAAAAGATTTACTATTCCTCTCAGCAAGAATTAAAGACTGCCCTCTCCCAGTATAAGGACAAAACCTTAGCACTTTTGTGGGATCCTGATTTGCCAGTTATCTCCACTGCTGATGGTGGTTTTATTACCCTCCTTCAACAAGAGGGAATTAAAATTACAAGTGCGGCAAAGCTTTTACAGCGTTACAAGGGAATTCTTTCTGCAGCAAGTATTCAAAGCCAGGAACGCTCCGCTGCATTGCTCTATAAAATTATTTATGACACCTGGGATTTTATCTGCCAGCATTATCGTTCAAAGGAGCCCTTAAACGAGAGAGCAGTTCAAATCTTTATTTTGGAACAATTTTTTAAGTATAAGCTTACTACGAACCACAGTCCCGTTGTGGCCTTTGGAGCCCATAGTGGAGACCCCCACTACGAAGTTCCAGAAGACGGAGGCAAGGTAGCCGAAGAAGGTGATATTATCCAATTGGATATTTGGGCCAAGGAACGATTGGCTGACGATGGCCAAGGTGGTGTTTCTGCTACAGTTCCAGCCTATGCAGATATTTCTTGGGTAGGAGTTTTTGGCCCCACAGTACCTGAAGAAGCCCAGAAGCGATTTGCTGTTTTGTGCCAAGCTCGAGATTCTGTTGCAACAGCAATTACAGAAGCTACAGCAAAGGGAATTCGTCCTACTGGTGCAGAATTAGACCTGCAAGTTCGTTCCATTATCGAAAAGGCTGGATATGGGTGCTACATCAAACACCGAACTGGCCATGGAATTGATTCAGAAGTTCATGGTAGCGGTGTAAACCTTGATGGAAGTGAATTTCCAGATTATAGACAGATTCTTCCTGGTAGTAGCTTCTCTGTGGAGCCTGGAATCTATGGACAAGATTTTGGCATGAGAACTGAAATCGATATTTACATTGACGAATCAGGAATGCCCATTGTATCTGGGAAAAAATTTAATCAAGGTAAGCTGGGTTTACACTCTATTCCACAGCAAAGAATTCTTACAACTGAGGATATAGTATGAAAATAATAACAGATGAACAGGCACAACAATTCAAGGACTTTGTGCAATCTTACGACAGTTTCATTGTTGTGGGACACAAGGAACCTGATGGAGATTGTATTGCCTCATCCTTGGGGATTGCAGCTATTCTGAAAAAAATGGGAAAAACCTATCAGCTGATTTCAGCAGGCCCTTTCAAGCGTACTGAAATCAAGGATTATGAAAAATTTTTCGGACGACAGGCTACCCTGCTCCAAACAGGAAAAAAAACAGCCCTAATCATCGTAGATTGTGGAGAATTTAAGCGGATTGGTGAAATCTTTTCACAAGATACCCTTATTACGGATATGTCGACCCTTCCTACTTTTTTCATAGACCATCACAAAACTTCATCTCCAGAATCCCAGGCCTATATCATTGAACCAACTTCACCTGCAACATCATATCTCGTTCAGCAGCTATACGAAAAATTAATCGGCCCTTTAGATAAAGAAACAGCACAGGTCCTTTTCTTTGGACTATCTACAGATACAGGTTATTTCCGTTTCCTAGAAGAAAATTCCAGTGATATCTTTATGGCAGCCGCTCGTATGGTTAAAGCAGGTGTAAGTCCTCGTACCACCTATGATACCATGACAAGTGGAAAACCTTTTTCCACCAGAAAGTTATTAGGAGTATTGCTGGAACGAGCCACGCAATATTTCGATGGAAAACTTATTATTACCTACGAAACCCAAGAAGATACTCGGCGTTATGGTGGTGAAGGAAGGGATTCTGATAGTCTTTATCAGCTGCTTTTGTCTTGTGCAGGAGTTGAAGTCGTTGTATTCCTTCGTCAAGAAACAGAACAAACCTGCACTATGGGTCTTCGTTCCAAGGACGAAGTAGATGTAAGTTCTGTCGCAGCAAATTTTGGCGGTGGAGGCCATAAAAACGCTGCAGGCTGTAGTACACCAGGTACCATAGAAGAATTAACCCCAAAACTTCTAGCATCATTTGAACAAGCCTTAAAGTAAGCAAAAAAAAGATTCAAAGTTTTTTCTTTGAATCTTTTTTTTGTTTAAAAAGTTCTAAAAAAATTTATAAAAATTTTTATTTTAAATATTTATAATTTTTTTTAGAATAAAATAAATAAAAATAAATTCTTTTAAATAAAAATACTCTAAAAATCCCTACAAAAAAATCAAAATATTCTAATTTTATACACTATTTTAAGTTGGCACGATTCTTGCACTAAATTTAACATCAAGTAAGGAGGCATGTGTATGCTATTTGTCAACAAAATTTATGTGCGTTTTAAAAACCAGGAAATTTCAAAGGAGGAGGCAGTATCCCACCTCTTAGCTGAAATTTTCAAGTCGCCCAGGTATTATTGTATGGAACAATTACCAGAAGATGAAATCAGTAATTTTCTCATCTGGATCCATCCCCACATTCCAAAGATGCTAGATAATTATAAAAATTCTGGCTCTACATTTCTTACCTACTACACTTCCATTGTACGGCTAAGATATAAAAGCTGGAAGCGGCTAAATATAAAACAGCAATACTTCCAAAATATCCTTGATACTCAACAGTACTTGGATTATACAGAACCAAATGAAAAAAAAGTCACGGTATGTGAACTACCACCAGATTACAACTCATCTGATGATAAGAACATCAACTTGAAGGAACCATTAACAAAAAAACAAGCAATTACACTTTTGGTTTTATCATTAAAGTCGTATTACTTGCTTACTAATGAGGTTGCAGAAACAATTCCTACCCTCACGGGCATCTCCACAAAGGAATTTGATCATTATCTTAAGGTGATTGAAGAAAAGATGAGAGATAAGCTAGAAATTCACAAGCACTTAGAAAATCGGGTAAACATGTCTTATATCATTTGCCAACAATATGCTATGGAATTATCAAATATGGCAGAAGAAAGCTACCAATATGATGTAATCTCTAGAAAATATGAAAACCAAAAGAAAAAGCTAGAGTATTTAAGACACAGGCACAAAACATTTAACTTAAAACCATCAAATAAGATGGTAGAAGATGTTTTAAACCTTCCTGAAGGAAGTGTACGGCGAATTTTAGCTGGTGCAGGTAAGTCCATTGATCAAATTCGTGAGCTTCTTGACCTAAAAAAGGAGTAAATGATAGGATAAATTATGAAAATTTACTTTGCATCAGGAAATTTACACAAAAAACAGGAAATGCAAGCTCTGTTTCCAGAATTTGAGTTGGTAATTCCATCAGAAGAAGGTATCCCATTTGATCCAGAAGAAACAGGTTCAACCTTTTGGGAAAATAGCCTCATAAAAGCTCAAGCCCTGTGGAACATTGTTCGTCAACCTGTATTAGCCGATGATTCTGGCATTTGCGTAGACATACTCAAGGGAATTCCTGGAATTTATTCAGCCCGTTACGGAGGCAAGGATTTTCCAAAAGGCAGACCCGATGGCACAAAGCCAAGCCAAGAGGAGCAAAATCAATTCTTGATTCAAGAAACAGATTTTGCCATTAAAGAGCTTACCTCCCAAGGAATGGCTTTACCAGAAAATCCACGCAGTTGTCGTTATGTTTGTGCTATGGTTTTATATCTAGGGCCACAGCGATTTTATTCCGCCCAAGAAACAATGGAAGGTAGCCTCATCCAGAGCCTAGATCTTTCCCGAGGTACAGGCGGCTTTGGCTATGATCCAATAGTTATTCTTGCAGGAACAGACAAAACCATTGCTCAGCTTTCTGCACAAGAAAAAAATGCCCTTTCTCACCGTGGAAAGGCTGCCCGAGGATTGCACCAGATTCTCCTGTCTCTGTCTCCATCCTCAAATAATTAATTTTTAGTGGGGGGCATCTTCTAGTTTCTTAAACATAAAGATTCTAGGAGATGCCTTTCCTAGATACTGCAATCCACATTTTTTTCCACAGGCTTCCATGGCCTTTTCCGTATAAAATGACACATGGGTTCTGTCATCTTTATACCACCATTTATTAAAATCCTCTATTGTTACCATCGTATCTGGAATCTGAAGGGTTCCCACAGCAACATAACCTCCAACACAGCAACATTCTGCCAAACCAGCAAAACCATCCCAAGGTTTTTCAAAATGCTCTGCCACTTCTAGACACAAAACTAAGGGTACCTGAACCTTAATACCATCAGGAGCAAAAAAAGGATCCCAGCCGCCAATATCATTCATAGAAGGCAAAAATGGAAGCTTGTGGGCTAAATAATCCACATAAGAATCCAAGCTTGAAATTTCTTTAAATTCACAATCCTCCCAGGTGGATTTACCACTTCTTTGCTGTTGAGAAACTAAGCCTAATAATTCCACCAAGGCTGGATTTGGTCCACTTCCGTAATCTAAAATTCTTGAAAGTGTAAAGTTCGGAAGAAAGGTAAAAGTATTCAGTAAAAAATCTCCAAGAAATTGAGCATATCCTAAATCCGTCAAAAAATTATTGTGTTGACTATATCTGTGAAGTTGCTGACTTGTAGACAAAAATTCCTTATCAGACAATGAAATAGCCTTACAATTATCACAACGAAAATATTCAATACTCCGTTTTTTTCTTGTAATTAAAAAAGAAAAAACAGTGTCACAACCACAAAATTTACATGGGGAAAAAAGCATACAAAACTATAATTTATCCTCAAGAAAAATGCAATTCAACCGATATTTTTTATGAAGAGTTGTATGGAAGGACAGCTTCGTTGAAGGATCCAACCATACATTTTCACCGTAAGTTATCACTAATGTAGCCTTGTAGTGTAAACTTGCAACGGACAGCAGGGAAGTTGTCCGAAAACAATTCCATGGAGG
>JAGCMR010000294.1 GCA_017646305.1 Spirochaetaceae bacterium | reverse complement strand
ATCGTGATTCCTTTTACCTCTTTAAGCTTCTTTTTCTTTTGCTTTACCTATGTTTTTCCTAACAGTGAAAGGCTCATGAAAAAATTTTTCTGGCTATTTATCATTCCTGGAATAACCCTGGTAATGATTGCTTGTCCACCCTTACATAAATTCTTTATTATCTTTCCAGGAGATGTTATCTTTCATCCCCTGCGAGATACAACACGGCTCTACCAACCCTGGTTTTACGTTTTCTATGCCCAGTGCGGTCTCCTTATTGTAGTGGGAGCCGGCCTCCTACTCTTTCGGATATTTCGTCCTGGCAACAACAATCCCATCAAGTGTATGCTGATTGGACTTTCTGCCATGGCCTTTCTTGGAGTAAATGCATACAATGTGTTCTTTGATTCAGATAAAATTCTTTTTATCTTTCCCCTTCTTACTGTTATTTGTCTTAATACCTTTTATTGGACCTTATTCTTTGATGAAACAGAAAAGACTATTTATTCTAGCCAAGGTGAATTAGTAGATACTTTAAAATTTCCAGTTATCGTTATAAACAAGAAAAATTTTATCATCTATATGAATCAAGAAGCACAAAATAATACAACTATGAAAATAGGTCAGAAAATTGCTCCAGAAAAATATCGTGAATCATTTCCTGACTTTATTCCCCATCAATTTGACTTAGATAATTTTTCACATAATGACTTTATCAGTACAAATATAATTCTCACCCATAAATCCACAGGATTTTCTTACTATCTTCACGATCACGTGATTCATTCTGCCAACAAAAAGCAATCTGAAATGGGCCGAATGATTATTCTCATTACCATTTCTGTTTTTAATACCTTTTTTCATGAATTGGAACAAAAGGCCTTTACCGACCATCACAGTGGGTGCTACAATCGACACTTTTTTGCTCTCAAATCCCAGGAATTCCAAAACCAAGAAGCCCTTCCCCTTTCCTGCATTATCTGTGACCTCGATAACTTAAAGCTGGTTAATGACACCCTCGGCCATGGTGAAGGAGATGTATATATAACTTCTTGTGTAAAGCATATTTCTTCTTCCATCCGAAAAAACGATTTAGTCTTTAGAATTGGTGGCGATGAATTTCTTGTGCTTTTACCAAACACCCCAGAAAAAATAGTTCAAGATATTGCTCAAAACATTCAGGAAAAGTCCACTGAAGTTACAAAGAATTATTCCTTTCCCACAGGAATTTCTGTAGGTTATAGCTCTATTGAAACCTTTCCCTTCAGTATAGAAAAATTGATTGTAGATGCAGATCAATCTATGTACCAGAACAAGAAAAAGCGAAAATCAGCTCAATAATTTCACTTATTTTGACATAATAATTAATTTGCGGTTTTAAGTTTTCGGGTGTATACTGAAGCTATGAAGATTATTACACTTACCTTTCCTGATGGTTCTTCCATCACCACAGAAGCTGGAATCAAAGCAAGTGATGTGGCTCAAAGAATTTGCAGGGAGCCAGAGCAATTACTGGCAGTGGTTGTGAACAACGAAATCTGCTCTCTTTCCACCCACTTGGATATTAATGCCCACTTGGAGCCTGTTCTCCCAGGCAGTCGAGTGAGTTCCGCCATTTATCGTCGTTCTCTGTGTCTCATTTTAGCAGCTGCAGCCCACAAAGTCTTTCCTGGTGTGCGCCTTTTAGTTGGTCACAGTTTGGGATACGGATATTACTATACCTTAGAAACAGGAAAAACCCTTGATACCAATAGCATCCAACAGCTCCATCAAAAGATGAAGGAGTTGATTCAACAGGATATTCCCATTGAAACAGATGTTATCGCCTACCAAGATGCACTTAAATTGTTCGATGATATTGGACAGATAGAAACCCGCAAACAACTAAACTTTATCTGCCCTCCAAAAATCACCATCAACAGAATTGACGACTACAGCGACCTGTACTTTGGCCCTTTAGTTCCCTCCACTGGCAAGACCCCTGTCTTTGACCTTATGCCCTATGGCGAAGGATTTTTGCTCAGGTTCCCCTCTACAGCAGATCCTGCTAGCCTGCCTACCTTTGAGGATATTCCCCAGCTCTTTGCTGTTTATTCTCGCTACAAGAAATGGGGAAAGCAACAGGGCATTACCTCTGCAGCAGATGTAAACGACCTAATTCACCGCCGCTCTGTAGCAGATTTTATCGATACGGTGGAAACCTTCCAGCAAAAATGTATTGCAGATATTGCAGACCAAATCCACCAACGAGGCAACGTAAAAACGGTGCTTATTGCAGGTCCTTCTAGCTCTGGAAAAACCACCACATCAAAAAAGCTTTCTCTTCAGCTAAAAGCCTTGGGATATCGGCCAAAGGTTATTGAACTAGACACCTACTACGTGAATCGTGAGGTGACCCCACGTGATACAGACGGAAAGTACGATTATGAATGTCTTGAAGCCTTGGATGTAGCCCAGTTGAACCAGGATTTGGTAGACTTGTTTGCTGGAAAAGAAATTAAGCTTCCTACCTACGATTTTGTGGAAGGTAAGCGTTTCTATAGTGGCAAAACCATGAAGCTTGATCCTCAGGATATTTTGATTCTTGAAGGAATCCACGGCTTGAACGACAAGCTTACTCCCCTTGTTCCTGCTGAGTACAAGTTCAAGATTTATCTTTCTGCCCTGACCCAGCTGAATCTAGACGACCATAACCGTGTTCCCACCAGTGACAATCGCCTTATCCGACGCATTGTACGAGATTCTCAGTTTAGAGGTAAGTCTGCCGCAGACACCATTGCCATGTGGGATAGCGTCCAACGAGGAGAGAGACTTCACATCTTCCCCTTCCAGGACAATGCAGATGCCATGCTGAACACAGCATTAGACTATGAGCTTCCTGTATTAAAGGTCTTTGCAGAGCCGTTGCTCCGCTGTGTAAGTCCCTTGCAAAAGGAATATGCAGAAGCATCTCGTCTTTTGCGCTTCTTGAACAATTTTTCTCCTATTTCTGCCAACAATGTACCGGGAAAATCCATTATACGAGAATTCATTGGTGGTAGCGAATTCAAGTATTAGTTTCTACAAAGAAGAAAGTGCAAATACTTGATTTAGAAAAAATGAAGGCTGTCCTTGGAATAAACCTTGGACAGCCT
>JAGCMR010000293.1 GCA_017646305.1 Spirochaetaceae bacterium | reverse complement strand
ACCATCGAATTCGGGGCCGTCTACACAAACAAACTGGGTCTTGCCATCTACGGTAACACGACAGCATCCGCACATTCCTGTTCCGTCAATCATAATGGTGTTCAATGAAACAACAGTATGCACATCGTATGGTTTGGTGGTGGCGGCACAGAACTTCATCATAATAGGTGGTCCAATGGCTACCGCTTCATCTGGTTTAGGATTCTGTTCGCAATATTCTTTTAGGGGCTCGGTAACAAGGCCCTTTCTTCCTGCTGAACCATCGTCGGTCATGATTACCAGCTCGTCGGCAATGGCACGCATCTTGTCTTCAAAAATCAACAATTCCTTGTTGCGGGCACCCATAATCACAATGAGCTTGTTGCCAGCAGCCTTGTAAGCCTGGGCAATGGGATACAATGGGGCAACACCAATTCCACCACCAACACAAACAACAGTTCCCACCTTCTCGATGTGGGTGGGATTTCCCAAGGGGCCAAGGATTGCAGCAACTTCCTCACCTACGTTAAACCGAGAAAGCTTTAAGGTGGTGGCACCTACCGTCTGAAAAACCAGGGCAATCCAGCCCTCGTCAGCATTTGCATCTGCAATCGTCAGAGGCACTCGCTCCCCAAACTCCAAGTCCACCTGTACCAGCACAAACTGGCCAGCCTTACGATTTTTGGCAATCTCTGGAGCCATTACCCTCATAAAAAAAACATCTGCAGAAAGCTGCTGTTTTTCGATGATTTTATACATGTACACCCCCACAACAAAATTGGAGAAAAATTTAACGAGAAATAATACCTTTTTTTTCTGAAAAGTACAAGGACTTAAGTATTACTAAATTTTTTAATTGAAAAATCCTTGATTTCAGCCTATTTACCAAACAAAATCTTTTCTACTATGGCTTTGTGAGGAATTTCAAAATATAAATCCCCATACACTGCAGAGGCAGACACAATCTTTTTACCATAATTTCTCGTTTCCGTAAAAGGAATTAATTCCACCGTTAGGTCTGGAGGCAAATCTGGGAACAGGCGCTTCCATTTGCGGACATTGGTAATTCCCGCATTGTAAGAATACAGGGCATCTATAATGGAATTGTCTAGGCGGCCAATCAATTCGGCAAGATAAAAGCTGCCAAAATTAACGCTGGTGCCAGGGTCCTGCAAATCAAAGTCTTCCATCTTGAGCTTCCGTGCTATATCTCCAGCAGTGGCAGGCATAAGCTGAGCCAAGCCCACAGCTCCTGCATGGGAAGAAACAGCTGCATCAAAAAAGCTTTCACTGCGAATAAGACCGTAAATCAAGTATTCTGGCAGGTTATAGTCCGTGGCAGCGGTGGCAATTTCCTGACTATAGAGCCGGGGATAAGCCAGTTGATACATTTCCCGTGTAGTTTGAGTATCTGCATGAAAGATGGCGTTGGACATAAGCCGCAATCCCTGGGCTGAATACTGGTGAACTCCGTACAAGGACAGAAAGGAAGCAACTCGTTGGGCCATCTCCAAACTAATTTTACTGGAATTTTCCTTCCATACAGGATAAATATAGTCGGGCAAATCAAAAACCATAAGGCCTTCTAGTAAGGTTTCTAGGTTTTGCTCTGGCACGAATTCATCCAGCACCTTTGTTTGATACAAGCTTTGGCGAACAACGGCAGGAGAATAATCCAGCTGTGTGGCAGCCAAAAGTCGGTAGTAGAGTTCCCCGCCAGTACCATAGGCTATAGAAAAAAGCCCCTGTGACACAGCATCCTGCAAGATGAGGTCTTCCTCTCCCTCTGCCTCAGTAGCATCTTCCTCAATGACCTCACTTGCTACCTTACTATCAATAATAGCCTGCAAGTCAGCCACAGAAAAATTCTTCAAATCCACCAATCCCAGCTGAACAAGGCGGCCAGCAAGATAGGCATACTGAGAAACCACCTCTTGAGTGGCGTAATCACGAATCAAAATCAAGCTTTTCAGAACACCACTCCAATTTCGCTCGGTAAAATACCGCAAAATCAATGTTTCAAAAAAGTCGCTATAATAGGTAGCATCGTGAATGGTGTGAATATACTCCTTCATGGCAGCTTCTGCTTCTGAAGATGAAATTTTAAGTTGGGTAGAAAAATAATACCACAGGGCATTATCGTATTGTGCAGGAGTATCCGCCGCCTCCATGGCAGCCAAAAACTTTTCTAAGGCCTTTTTATTTCCAGTGCCAAGACCCTTGTCATACAATCGGCCAGCGTAAAAATTCAAGTAAAAAGCCACGTAACTGGGACTTTCTGACTGAATTTCGTCAAGAGATTCATCTAAAAACTGGGCAACTTCCACCAATCGATTAGTTCCATATAAACAGGTTTTCCCAATGTCAACAAGGAGTTCCTCTGGCTGCTGCACCAGCCATTGCGTGGGATATTCTTGAGTCTCCAGCACTTTTGCCAAAAGATTAACTGCTTGACCATACTCTCGCTGATACACTGCAATTCGAATTCTTATACATTGCTGCACTTCCTCTGAAAATAGGGAGGAAAGAAGGCTATCCTTATGAGTATCAAAATATTTTTTATGAAAGGAGGTGATGGGGGAATGGAAAAACCAATCTTCAATCTCCCCTGCAAAGCCCTGCTTACCATCCTGTTCCAAGGCCAAAAGTCGCAAATAAATTAGTTCATCAGGCTTTTCTGCAGCTTCAATTCCAGAATCGTTTCCCGTAATAGAAACAATTTGCCCATATTCCCCTGCATCAGAGAGTATTTTGACTAATTGTAATTGCGTAGCATAGCTGGGAAATTGTTTTGCCAATTCATGGGCAAGCACCTTTCGTTCATTTTCTGATGCTAACTGACAAAGTATTTCTAAACATTTTTCTGCAAAAAAATCATCAGATTTTTTTACCCCTTTTTTAAATTGACTAAGAGCCTCTTCCTTTTGTCCCTCTTGCAGGTATTTTAATCCCATAAAATAATGGGCATTGTCTCCAAATTGCTCTTGAGGAGACAATGCTTTACCATCATTACACCCTGTCATCACCAATAACAGGGTGAAAAGAATAACTAAGAGAAGATTCTTTCTTTGGTTCATGGGCGGTTTACTGTGGTGGAATAACAAGAACAGTTCCTGCCACAATGTAGTCAGGGTTCTTAATATTATTTGCAGAGACAATCCGCTGATACAACCATGGATTATTGTAATATGACTGAGCAATATCCCATAGTGTATCACCCCATTTTACCTCATAACGTACCACATCAGTCTTTTTTGCTACCTGTGGTGGTGGTGCTGGAGTTACGGAAGGAGTTTCCACAATAACAATCACATCCTCTACAGCAGCAGTTTCATCTGGTTCCACTAGGCTTTCCCCTGTGGAAGAATGAACCTCCGTAGAAGCTACACTACTTTCAGAAGATATAAAATTGTTAATAGTCTTTGAAGGAAGAAGGAAGAGAATAAATAGCAAGATTCCTACACACACCAAAGCACAAATAATACAAATAACAACAGAAATACCACTTCGACGCTTGCTATTTTCTTGCTGCTTTAATTCATCCTCTCTTTCATCGTACAGATCACTAAAATCGAAGGGATTTGATGAAGATGTTGTCTCGTTCATATAAAAAGCGGGATCCTTAAAATCATTTTCTGTAAATAACCCAGACTCTTCTCCAAAAGAAAAGTCATTCTTCAAGGGTTCATCAAAATCAGGCAATTCAAATTTACTAAAATCTGGAAGAGAGTCCTCATACACTGTATCAGCTCCATCTCCCAGATAGTTGTCCTCACTCAGCTGACTCTCATTGGAAGCAAAGGCTGTAGCTTCATTTCCAAAATTAAAATCAGGCAGGTCAAAGGAAGTGAGCTCTTCCTGAGCTGTTTCTCCAAAATCAGGTAAGTCAAAGGATGTGGGCTCTTCCTGAGCTGTTTCTCCAAAATCAGGCAGGTCAAAGGATGTGGGCTCTTCCTGAGCTGTTTCTCCAAAATCAGGTAAGTCAAAGGATGTAGGCTCTTCCTGAGCTGTTTCTCCAAAATCAGGCAAGTCAAAGGAAGTTGGCTCATCCTGAGTTGTTTCTCCAAAATCAGGTAGATCAAAAGATGTAGTTTCTTCCTGAACAGGCTCTTTTACAAAATCATTAGCTACCAACGTGTCATCATTTCCTAGAAGAGCATCCACATGGGAATCATCAACAGCTGCAAAATCATCTAGGTCAAAATCTGACATATCAAAGCTATTTACATCCAAGGAACTAGATTCTGAAGCTTCTACATCCTCAGCTGTCAAGCTATCATCAAAGCCATCAGCTTCAGCTTCAGCATCCTCAGACCAGGTTGCTGGAGCCTCTGGCAGAGGGGGCTCATCAAAATCATCATCGGAAATTTCAGAAAGCGTATAATCAGGTACTGAATTTCTTTTTTCAGAGGGAAGATTTATTAAATCGGCCTTAGTTGCACTAGTTTTTCCAGATTCAGGATCAAGAACCTCTGCAGAAAGCATATTATTCTCATCCAGCTGGATGGTAAAGCTCATACTAGCCTCGCCACCAGGATGAGGTACAAGCTCAGAAATTTCCAGAGTATCCACGTATTCTGCATCTTCCATAGTTCCTAGCTCGGAACGGTATAGATCAATGGATGCCGCGGTCTGATTGTCCTGAACGGTGGTTAATTCCATCAGTTTTTTTTGGGGAACTCCATCCTCCATAATAGGATAGAAGCTTCCGTCTGCTAGCTTTATGCCGATTTTTTTGCCCATACAATACATGTTATTATTGAAACCCATTCTTGTCAAGTTTCTTTCTTGACACCTTGGCAAAGGAACGTCATAATACATATTATGGATATTTCACCGATTCTCATTGCCGTTGTAGTTATTCTTGTTTTTCTTGTCATTCTTACTTCGATTTCTGGCAAAAAAAATAAAAAGAATAATTCTAAAACACGAAAACGTTCTGTAATTATCAAAGATGCCACAAAAAAATTATCCCAAAATCCTCACAACGTTCCCGCTCTAACAGAATTATCAAACCTGTACTATCAAGAGCATAATTGGGAAAAGGCCCTTCCCCTGCTGGAAGAATTGCTGAATCTTGCATCCACCAACAAAGATATCGATTATTTTCAAGTTGCTCTGCGACAAGGAATTACAGCCTTAAATCTCAAAAAGCCAGAAGATGCCATGAAGGGATTAAGCTCAGCTATCAAAATTAACAACAATAATTTTGAGGCAAATTATTACCTTGGCCAAGCATTTTATCAGGCAAACGCCTACGACAAGGCAATTCCTTTTTTGCGGAAGGCCTCTACCTTTGGGCAGGAGGCTCCTGGCTTAAACGAAACCATTGGTTTGTCCTTTTATAACCTGAAGCGATACAGAGATGCTCTGCCTTACCTAAAGCGTGCCTTAGAGGAAAATCCAGAGGAAAAGGTTGTTTTGTTTTCCATGGCAGATGCTATGCAACAAACAGGCTTTGGAGATAAGGCACTTAAAGTATTTATGCACCTACGAGCAGACCCAGATTTTGGAGCCCGCTCTTGTCTCTCTGCTGGTATCATGCACATGAACGGCGGTACTCTAGATAAGGCAATCCAAGACTTTGAAATTGCCCTGCGTCACGTTAATGTTCCCCAAGATATTTTGTTGGAAATTAAGTACCGATTAGCAGGATGTTATCTTCAGGATGGTTCAGTGGATTCAGGGCTTTCCATGCTGCGGGAGGTACAGGTTATTAATCCAGCCTACCGTGATGTAAATTCCTTGATTACTCGATACACAGAATTAAAGCAGAACAAAAATCTGCAAATCTATCTTACTGCTGGAAGCAGCGACTTTGTAGCCCTGTGCCGCAAACTGGTAGAAACATTTTACGGCAGAGCTGTTGTTCGTATTCTGGATATTGGCGTAACAAACGACAACACAGAAGTCTTAACTGAGGTTGAAACTGCAAAATGGGAAGACACTGTAATCTTCCGTTTTTACCGTACCACAGGTTCTATCGGTGAGCTCCATATTCGAGACTTCCACGGACGAATTAAGGATGCACGAGCTGGACACGGAATTTGTCTCACTGCTGGTGCCTTTTCTGATGAAGCAAAGAAATACATCGAAGGCCGACCTATAGACTTGGTAGACAAGGCTGAGTTGATTAAGCGGCTGAAAAAAGTTGATACAATGTAATGTGATTATGAATGCTGAATAAGCACTAAATGCCGTTGGCGGTCTTCCAAAAAGGGAACCTCCAGCGGTTTTATTTTATAATCAGGTACAATGGAAGAAATGGCAGTCATTTCAGACTCAATACTTTCTAGCTTTGCCTTATAAGCGGCCAAAATCCCCTCCTGCTTAATTGTTCGTAGCAAGGTACGAATCATTTTTTTATCCAGCGGACGAAAGGCTCGGAAGGTAGCCACATCAAAGGAGCCTTCTTCCACCTGCTCTGCCTGAAGATTTTCCACCTGCACATTACGCAAGCCAAGGACGGCGGCACAATTTTCCAAAAAGGCACAACGCTTACTCATCCGCTCCACCAGCACAAACTGAAACTGAGGCAAAGCTATGGCAAGAGGAATGCCTGGCAAACCACCACCAGAACCAATGTCCGCAATTTGTAGCTGTTGTCCTTCAGCTTGTCGCTCTAGAGCAAGCTCACGAATATATTTCCAAGCAGAAAGGCTATCCAGAATATGATTCACCACAATTTGATCTTTATTATCAGCCCCTACCAAATCGTAGGCAGCATTAAACAGCATTAATTCACGAATATATCCTTCCAGTTTTTCTTGCAGGGCAGGAATTTCTTCTTGAGAAAAATCTAGTGCAACAAGTCCCTGCTGGAAAAGGGATGAAGATGTGTTTGAACTCATAAAGCCTTCCAAAAAGGAGCATATTTTGCCGCTACAGCAATGGCCTCTATCATGCTAACAGCAGAAGCCTGTCCTGTACCAGCAATGTCAAAAGCAGTACCGTGATCAACGGAGGTACGTAAAACTGGCATTCCACAGGTAATGGAAATTGTCCGTTCAAAATCGTAGGTTTTTGTGGCAATGTGACCTTGGTCGTGGTACAGGGAAAGCACACTATTGAAGCGCCCCTGCAAAGCCAAATGGAAAACTGAATCAGCACTAACAGGGCCTACAACCTTATAACCTTCTTTTTGTAGCTCTTCCACCGCTGGAGCTACAGCCTCCACCTCTTCCTGCCCAAACAGACCATGCTCCCCAGAATGAGGATTCAGCCCAGCAATGGCCATAGTTCCCTCTGTGATACCAAGCTGGCTCAATGCATTTGTACAACGAACTACATAATCTATAATTCGTTCTTTGGTAACAAGCTCACAGGCTTTTTTTAAGGAAACGTGACGGGTCAAGAAAAATACCCGCAGATTCCGTACCTCAAACAAGGTAAGAGGATCAACTGTATTCGTAAGTTCGCCAAAAATCTCTGTGTGACCAATAAAGGGAATGGAGCCAGCACGGAGGGACTCCTTGTTGATAGGAGCAGTTGCCACTGCTTGGACTTTTCCAGCTAGTGCAAGCTCAATAGCTTTTTTTATATATTCAAAGGATGCAACACCACATTCAGCTGAAATTTCACCATAGTGATAGGTTCCGGCTTCAACCCTTCCTACATCCTCCACACAAGCCCATTGGGAATCAAGGATGGTAGTGGGTAAATCGCACCGTTTACAGGCATCTTCCAGAACGGAACGACTTCCCACTACATGACAAAAGGCAACCTGTTGTACAAGAGGATCTGCCAAAGCACGAACCACAATCTCGGGGCCAATACCAGCGGGATCCCCCATGGTTATTGCAATAATCGGTTTTGTAGACATAAAATCTCCTGTACAAACAAGCTGCTTCTACTATTAACCCTTTACACCACCAGCAGTCAATCCACTTACCAAGTGCTTTTCAATGCACAGGAAGAGAATAATTACTGGAATAGTTGCAAAGATTGAAGTTGCAAAGAGGTATTGCCATTTGATGATATTGAATCCATAGAACACGTTAATTCCCACAGTTATGGGCTTAAGGATGTCGGAGGAAATCAAGGTCAAGGCAATGGTGTATTCATTCCAAGAATTGATGAATACGAAGATAAGAGTTGTTACAATACCAGGGGCAGCAGTAGGTAACAAAATTCGAACCAATGCCTGAACAGTTCCACAACCATCAATTTTTGCGGCCTGCTCCATTTCAGAAGAAATTGAGGTAAAGGTTCCACGTAACAACCAGATAACAAAGGCTTGGTTAAAGGCAGCATTCAGCAGAATAAGTCCCAGAATACTATTGTTCAAGCCCATGTTCACCATCATTCGGTAAATTCCTACCAACAAAACTACAGGTGAGAACATCTGGCTCATAATCACCATACCCATGAAAAAGCTCTTACCCTTAAAGTCCATACGGGAAAGGGCATAAGCAGCAGGAATTCCACAAATAATAGCCAGCAGAGAAGCTCCACCTGCTACCAAAATTGAATTTCCCAAATACCGAATAATAGGAGCTTCCGACCAAACCTTTATAAAGGTACCTAATTCCCAAACCTTGGGCAAAATACCACCACGGGTATCGTACATTTCAGCATTGGACTT
>JAGCMR010000292.1 GCA_017646305.1 Spirochaetaceae bacterium | reverse complement strand
TGGATTTTATGGAACGGCTCTGTCTCCCATTATCACTCAGATGATGCATTTAGAAGGGATTCCTTCACCAGTATTGTTTGCTTTGGGTATCCTTATAGGTATTATCATGGGATTCGTGCTTCCACCACTATCAACTCATGTACACTATTCCCATTTGGGATATTCCTTGTACAATGTTGGTTTTGCCTGTGGAATCATTGCCACGGTGGTGGTTTCCCTGCTTCGGTCTCTTGAGGTAGAGGTGGGCTATAGATTGTATTGGTATACTGGTGGAAACAAGGTTTTGGCCATTGTTTTGTACACTTTTTTTATCGGTCTCATAATAATAAGTCTGATTTTCAAGGGAAATCGAACTCTCAAAGGTTACGTCAAGATTCTTAAAACCCCTGGCATTGGTGGAACAGATTATGTTAAAGCTGAGGGGTTCTATGTTTCTGGCTTTAATATGGGGGTCAATGGTCTTATTGCCACTACCTTTGTGTTGCTTGTTGGTGGTGATTTAAATGGTCCCACCATTGGTGGTATTATGACTGTTGTTGGCTTTGGAGCCACTGGTAAGCACTTGAGGAATATTTTGCCGGTTATGGTGGGTGTATTGCTTGCTAGCTTACCTACCACGTGGACAATAACTACTCCTGGCCCTATGCTAGCCCTTCTGTTTTGTACAACCCTTGCTCCTGTAGCTGGTGAGTTTGGTATCATTGCAGGAATTATTGCTGGTATTCTTCATTTTGCGGTGGTAATGAATGTAGGGACCGTTTATGCTGGTATGAATTTGTATAATAATGGATTTGCAGGAGGGCTTGTGGCCATCTTTATGGTACCCTTCTTGAACTCCATTCGAGACCGACGGGCCCGTGCTCGTGGTCACCTGTCCCTGTAGTTTGTCTTGCGGAAAGGCTGTTTTTCCAGTATGCTTGTTTCATGGCTTATGAAGTAACGGCAACTCGTCGTCGCCCCCAGGATTTTGATAGTCTTGCGGGGCAGGAATTTGTAGCATCCACCCTAAAGAACGCAATTCAATCTGGAAAGATTGCCCACGCATATTTATTTTCTGGCCCACGAGGCTGTGGAAAAACCTCCTCTGCACGTATTCTGGCTAAGGCTTTGAATTGTCAGCAGGGGCCTGTAGCCCAGCCCTGTGGTCAATGTTCTGCTTGTCAGGAAATTACCCGTGGTGCCAGTATGGATGTGATTGAAATTGACGGTGCTTCAAATACTAGCGTCAACGATATTCGCCAGATTAAGGATGAAGTGCTTTTTCCACCTAATTCTTGTCGTTACAAGATTTATATTATTGACGAAGTTCACATGCTGTCTACCAGTGCCTTCAATGCCTTGCTTAAAACTATTGAGGAGCCACCGCCATACGTTATCTTTATCTTTGCAACCACGGAATTGCACAAGGTTCCTGCCACAATAAAAAGTCGCTGTCAGCAGTTCCATTTTCGTCTTGTGGCTGTGGAGCAGCTAAGGGATCTATTAGCTCAAGCTGCAGCGGAAATCGGTTTACAGGCAGAAGATGAGGCCTTGTATTGGATTGCACGGGAGGCTACCGGTAGCGTTCGTGATGCCTACACCCTTTTTGATCAGGTAGCATCTTTTTCTGCTGGTCACATCACCTTTGAAAAGATTCGTGAAACCTTAGGCTTAGTAGGTTTAGATACCATGAATCTGCTTTTTGAAACCTGTGTTACAGCTAATACGGCTTCTGCCTTAGAGCAGCTGGATAGTCTTTTGCAAAGTGGTGTTTCCATTGAGCAATTTATTACTGATTGTAGCAACTATATCAGAAGTCTTTTGCTGATTAAGTCTGGTATTACACGGGAATCTCTTCTTGGACAATCTCCAGAACGATATTCTCAGCAGGTGTTAGCAAGCTGGAGTGTGGCCCAGCTGGAACGAGCCTTGTCCTTGTTCTTGAATCTGTATCGAGACATTCGATACTCCACAAGTCCACGATATGAGATGGATTTGGCTCTTTCACGGCTCTGTGGTATTTCTTCTTTTGTGTCACCTCAAGAGGTTTTCCAGGCTATGGAGTCGGTACGCCAGCTGCTGGGTGGGGCTCTGCCGCAGGCTAAGTCGCAAGGCTCTCCACAGGTACCTCAAAGCCAATCTCTACAACAGGGGCGTCCAAACCCTTTTGCTAATGGCGGCGCTGTACCGCCTGAACACCGGCATTTTACCAGTGATTTGGGTGGAACTATGGTTTCTCGACCCAAGCCTGTTTTGCCACAAGTTTTTCCACAGTCTGCTGTAGGAGCTAGTGATGGTGTTATGCCGCCTGTGAAACCTGTGGAAAAGGCTGCTCCAGCAGTGATACCTTCAAGTACTCAAGAAAATTCTACTAGACCAGTTATTTCTAGTGAAGCAAAGCTGTCTCCAGAGAAGCTGAAGGAAAAGCTTGTAGAAGAATTATCCTTGAGTCATCCTTCTACAGCCTCTGGCCTTTTGAGTTCTCAGTGGCAATTTGAAGAAACTCAGTTAAAGGTATTTGTAGCAAGTTCTTTTGCTGTAAATCAGCTACAAAAGGATAAGGCCTTGATAATTGACTTGCTCCAGCGTTTTTCTGGAGAAATTTTCCAAGTAGAATTTCAGTTACGACAGGCTTCTCAAAGGCCTGTGGCAGAAGTAGTTCAATCAAATCAAGTAGATATAATTTGTAAGGTGTTTAAAGGCACCATAGTAGGAGAGTCATAGTATGAATCCCTTTGATATACTGAAGAATGCCCAGAACTTTAAGGATCAGTTTAACAAGGTTCAGGAAGACCTGAAGTATTTACAGGCAACTGGTTCTGCTGGTGGTAACATTGTAAAGGTTACCATCAACGGTCAGTTTCAAGTACAGCGGGTAGAATTAGACCCAATCGCTGTGGACCCACGTGATGTCCCCAT
>JAGCMR010000291.1 GCA_017646305.1 Spirochaetaceae bacterium | reverse complement strand
CACAATTGGCTCATGCCATTCAGCAGGAAGCCCATGCTCAGCAGATGGCAGAAAAGAATTCTACTGTTCAGCAGTTGCAATCTGGTGAAGATGGAATTCAAAAGGTTAAGGATAGGGCTTCTGGTGGATCTTCTCAGGGTGGCTCTCGAAAAAAGCAGCAGGAAGAGGAAGCACAAGAACAGGCTCCAGAGCATGTTGCCTTTCAAGATCCTAATCTTGGAAAATACATCGATATTTCAGGATAGTTAATGACTGCTGTAGCTGTATGCATCATAATAAGCCTTATTAATTTACTGCTTTGGTTCGTACTGTTTCTTCATTTTAAGAGTAAATATTCCTCGGAACAAATTCTTGCAGATATTGCAGATGAATTGAATAAGTTGATTCGTGACATTAATAACGAAACAAATCGTTGTGTTACTATTGTCCGAGATTGTCGAGAAAGTTTATTGAAACTGACTGAAGAATCAAAAAAATATACGGATTTAGGCCATGAAAGCTTGGATCGTAAGGCAAAAAGTATTCAGGTGATGGATGCCCTTAACAAGGAGGCTCCACCAGCTAAACGTCGTCGAACCTCTTATTCTGATCTTGCTCCTGGAGTTGGTTTTTCCCGTTCTCCCATTCAGCAGGATTTGTTTGAAAAGGCTCCGATTGATGAGGTAATGGAAAGGCAAGAACAGGTTCACGAAACAGAGGTAATTATTGATTCTATTGATACACAGGGTGGAAAAGAAATTCAATCTGAAGGCCCTCGTGAAGAGTCTTCGTTGCCAGAGCTGACTGTACCAGAAATCAATATATCTGAAATTAAACTGCCACAGATTACAAAGGCTCAAAAGCAGGTTTTGGCTGAAAAGAATTTACGTGATAAAATATTGGAGCTCCATGGGGAAGGATTCTCTCAAGAGGTAATTGCAGCTCGCTTGGATGTTTCTTTGATTGAAGTTCAGTTGATTGTTGATATGTACGGACTTTGAAAAAAAATTATTTTTTTTCAAAAAATATTTAAAATACTGTTGACATTTTTTTTGATTGAGTATAGTATATTCACATCTTGCCGCTGTAGCTCAGTTGGTAGAACAAAGGACTGAAAATCCTTGTGTCGTTGGTTCGATTCCTACCGGCGGCAAAGCCCAAACTAGAAATAGTTTGGGCTTTTTTTTACTAATTAATTTTCTTAATTTTCCTTTTACCTGTGAATTATGGAGAAAAAGATGTTATTTTTGCTTTTGCCCTTGTGTTGAAGCATTTCATGGCTTATAATGGAATTTATGAAATGGTTAATCGTTGCTTATGGTGGTAAAAAAGAAGATGTAGAAAGCATGCAGCATTTTCTTATGCCCTATGACACTACTATTACAGTGTTTGAGACTGATTGTTGTTTTGACGAATCTTTTCTTTCTGCTGTGGCAGAATGTGAGTATTGTATTTGGCTTGGTGACACTGACGGAGCTGATATCAAGGACTTGCCCTTTGCCTTTGGTTATATCTTGGGAAAGGATATTCCAGTATTTTGCGTTAGAAAGGAAGGTGCTCGGGAGTGGGGAAAATTACCTCTTACCACTAGCGAATACCATGAATATACTTCTTGTGCGGCTCTACTAGAGGTTTTAGAATCACGTTTTCCTGAGTTCTTGCAACGTGAAACACAAAAGCATGCTCGTCACGCCCTTTTGGATGCAGGGATTCCCTTTAATCCAGATAGTTTCGCTTTCCATATTGCCTCCGATGATGAAAAGGAATGTCAGTTATTCATTGATGCAGGAATCGATGTAAATAGTCGTGATGCAGCTGGTACTCCTATGATTTGTGTGGCAGCTCGTCATAATCGGCGTGAAATGATAGAAAAGCTTTTGTCTCTTGGAGCTGATATTAATGCTGTTTCTAAGGATAGAGGATATTCTGCTGTTATGGATGCAGTTTGGAAATCTAACACAGAAATTGTGGAATTCCTAGTTGAACGAGGAGCCAATCTCAGTTATATTAGCCGTGACGGTCAGCCGGTTTTGGTGCTTGCCGTTGGTACTGGCAATGAAAAGGTTTGCCGAATTTTAACGGAACATGGAGCTGATCCTTTTACCTGCGATGCCATGGGTATGTCTGCCCTGTCCTATGCAAAGCTTTTTAAGAAGGAAAGCCTTGTTCCTATTTTTGAGGCACGGAGAAAATGACATCTAATATTGTTTTTACTGGTGGTGGCACTGGTGGACATATCTTTCCCGGTCTTGCTGTAGCTGATGAATTACGTCTGCTATGTAAGGAGGCTGGGAAGGAATGTCGTATTGTTTGGATTGGTTCTTCTAAGGGAATGGATCGTTCAATCATTGAAAAAAGTGGAAGTGTGGATACCTTTTATGGTATTCCCACAGGAAAGCTACGGCGATACTTTTCCTTGGAAAATCTGCTGGATGTGTTTAAGATAATCGGAGGCTGTATCGCCTCCTTTTTTCTGCTTTTAAAGCTACGACCTGCGGTGGTTTTTTCCAAGGGTGGTTTTGTGAGTGTACCTCCCTGCCTTGCGGCTGGTTTGTTAAGAATTCCTGTGTATACCCATGAATGTGACTTTTCTCCCGGCTTGGCTACAAAGCTGAATAGTCGTGTGGCGAAAAAGGTATTGCTGTCTTATCCTGAAACAGCCGCTTATTTTGGAAAGAAATTCAAGGGACGGCTAGAGGTAACGGGAAATCCAGTACGGCCAATTTTTTACGATACTGACAAGGGGCGGGGAAAGAAATTTTTGAATCTACAGGATGGAAAGCCTGTGCTTCTTGTTTTGGGTGGAAGCTCTGGTGCTCGCCAAATCAATAATTTGGTACTGGAAAACTTTGATTATTTAACAGAGCATTTTCAGGTGGTACACCAGACTGGGGGAGAAAAGGCTCATTTTGATGAGTCAGCCTTGCCTCCAAACATTCCTAGTACCTACAAGCACTATAGTTTTATTTACAATGAAATGCCAGATGTTCTTGCTTGTGCTGATTTAGTGCTTTCTCGTTCTGGTGCAAATTCCTTGTGGGAATGTGCTGTTTTGGGAAAGGCCATGGTTCTAGTACCTTTATGTGGCTCTGGAACACGGGGAGACCAGGTAGAAAATGCCCGTTTCTTTGTGGACTCGGGTGTTGCCCTTTCTCTGGTAGGTGACGAAGCTGATAGCCAGCACTTGCAAGCAGCTTTGAATAAAATGCTTGATGAGGATTTTAGAAAGAGCTGTAGCGATAAGGCCTTGGAATTAGGCTTACGAAACAGACCTGCTCAAACTATTGCCAAAGCCGTCTATGGTGAGGTTTTTTCTGAGGGTGTATCTAGATGAACATAGCCCCTATTGATGTGGTGTTCATTATCATAATTCTCGCGTTGGTTGGAAATGGTGCTATTAAAGGCTTTATTGCACTGTTTTTTGGAAAAGCAGCCTTTGTGGTGGGCTTTGCTGCAGGAATTATATTCAATGCTCCAGTGGCACAGATTTTGTTGAAGTGGATCCCTGTAGTTATCCTTGCCAAGATTGTTGCTTTCCTGTTGCTATTTATTGTTGTTTATGTACTTATCAAGCTGGTGGAAAAGATTTTGGGCTGGATTTTCAAGGGGGATATTTTAAGAAACTTAGATCGTTCCTTGGGATTTTTCTTTGGCTTGGTGGAAGCTGTGTTGGTAGTGGTATTGATTTTGTTTATACTGCATCTTCAGCCTTGGATTGATGTTGAAGCTGTTTTACAGGAAAGCATCTTTAACAAAATTTTCGTTGACATTTTTGGTCAAACAGTGGAAAGCCTTCCACAAGGAATTGAATTTAATGTTTGAGAATCTTCTTTTTCAGCCAGCAAGTCAGCAGCTTTCTGAGGATATTCGTCTTGGTCAGCTTCCCAATGCTTTACTTTTTGCAGGTCCGCCTGCTTCTGGAAAGCTGACCTGTGCCTTAGAGCTTGCTCGTGTGTTAGCATGTACTGCTCGCCCAGCAGGAGCGTGGCAATGTAGCTGTGATTCTTGTCTCAAGCACAAGTCTTTAGTTAGTACCTCAGTGTTGCTGGCAGGGAATAGAAGTTGTTCCTTGGAAATTGCTGCCTCATCAAAAACCTTTTTAGATGCTCTGTATTCAAGTGCTTCTCATCTGAAGGCAAGTCGTTACCTTTTTGTCCGAAGCATCAGAAAACTTTCTAGCCGTTTTTCACCTGTGTTGTGGGAGGGAGAGGATAAGGTTTCAAAGCTTGCACCAATTCTTGCTTCCATGGATGAGGCTTTGGAGGAGCTGGAACGAATGCCAATGCTTTCTGGAGAAAATCCTACTGGGGAGCTTGATTTTTCCAAGGTAGAAAAGCTGGTAAAGGAGTTGGTAACTTTGGCTAACAAGCTGGAAGCAGGCTTTATGTACGACACCATTCCTGTGGCCCAAATGCGTCGGGCAAGCTCTTGGGCTCGCTACAAAAGTGAGTTTGGAAAAAAAGTGATTATCATTGAGAATGCAGACAAGATGCAGGAAGGTAGCCGTAATGCCATGCTGAAAATTCTTGAGGAGCCACCAGAAGATGTGGTTTTTGTTCTTACAGCTACAAGAAGAAATGCTGTTATGCCTACCATCTTGTCTCGTGTCAGATCTTATAGCTTTTTACCACGAGATGGAAAAGCCCAAGCTCAAGTCATTAGCCGAGTATTTCACGGTGAGGTGGCTCCAGATCAGCTAGAAACGGCTTCTATTGAAAATTATCTTTTGTCCTTTTTGCCTGTGTCCCCAGAGGTGGTTGCCGCTGCTGGTAATCAGTTTATTCAAGATATCCTTGAGGGAAGACAGCCTGAAATTGAAGCTCTAATAAAAACCTGTGGTGGATTTGAACCACGGCTTTTGTTGAATCTTTTTTTCAAGTCGGTATCTCGTACCTTGCGAGATGTAGGCCTTGGTCATCACGAAATGCTTACAAATCATGGAGCTCCTGCTAATGTTCAGTCTCAGGATGTGTTGCGTCAGTTCCGATTGGCGGAATTAAGTACCCAATGTTTAGCTGCAGTTCATGAATGTAATTCTCATATAACTATTTATAATCAAGGAATTGCTGCTGCCTTGGAATTGCTATCTTCTGATATTTCTCTTTTGGTAAAAAAATATCGCGGTGGAGCCATAATATGATTGACTGGTTCAAGCGGGTTTCTGGAAAAATTTCCAAACTCAGCAGTGAGCAGGTGGAGCAATTATTTGAAGCCCTCATCGAAGAAAATGAAATCTTTGATGCTGTGCTCAATTCCTTAAAAATGGCCTTTATCGTTTGTGACGAAAATTTTCTAGTTTTTAAGGTAAATAAGGCTGCAGAACGAATGTTATCCTTCGTTCAGCGGATTTCTGAAATGCGTAGTCAGGAGGTTTCCGTTTGGGATTTGATTGGCGAAAAAGAAATTGCTGAGTTTATTAAAACCACCTATGAAAAGGGCCAGTCCAATGTATGCCGAGAATTTACCGTAGCTACAGCTGGCGGTAGCATTAAATTTCTTGTTGTGACTGTCATGCCCTTGGTGCGAAAGAAAAAGGTGGAGGGAAATATTATTTCCGTAGACGATGTAACAGAAAGTCGTCGCCAAGAAGTTTTGATTCGTCGCATGGAAAAACTGGAAGATTTAACCACCTTAGCTGCCAATGTTGCCCATGAAATTAAAAATCCTTTGGCGGGATTAAGTATTCATATTCAACTTTTGCAAAAATCCATTGCAAAGGCCCGAAGTCAAGAAGGGGTTTTGCCAGCGGAAAAGTTTGTGGAAAATTATATTTCTGTGGTGAACGAAGAAATAGATCGGCTCAACGGCATTGTCAACGATTTTCTCTTTGCGGTTCGTCCCATTAAGGCTGAATATCAGCTGCTTAATCCCAATGAACTTTTAGAACAATACATGGATTTTTGCCGTCCAGAAATGGAGAGCAAGGGTATTCAGCTTCAGATGGATTTAATGGAAGGACCTCCCAAGCTGATGCTGGATGACAAGCTATTCCGTCAAGTGGTACTGAATCTTGTCCAAAATGCCATTGCAGCCCTGTGTCCTGCTGAAAACACTGTTTTTGGTGGAGATGAATCTGGGGAAGGAAAAAAGGATTCCAAGCTTTTGTGGGTGAACACTCAAGTAAAATCTGATTTTTTTATTTTGAGTTTTGCAGATAATGGTTGCGGTATGAGTGAGGAAATTTCAGCTCGTATTTTTGAGCCTTATTTTACCACAAAAACCACTGGAACAGGACTAGGTTTAACCATGGTATATAAAATTGTCAAGGAATTTTCCGGTGACATTCAAGTTAAATCTCTGGCGGGGGAGGGAACTGTTTTTACCATAAGTTTGCCCATTCCTCAGCTGGAGCAACGACTTTTGGAGTATAAGTCATGAATTTTACCATTTTGATTATTGATGATGAAAAAAATATTCGGGAAGGCCTTTCTGCTGCCTTGGAGTTAGATGGTTATTCTGTGAAACTTGCCGCCAATGGTGCTGAAGGTCTTGCTCTTATAGAAAAAGGTGATATTGATTTAGTAATTACCGATTTACGGATGCCTGGCATTTCTGGAGAAGAAGTGCTGGCCAAGGTTCGAGGAGAAAGTCCAGGGATTCCTGTTATTGTATTAACAGGCCACGGAAGTATAGATACAGCGGTGGATGCCATGCGAAATGGTGCCTATGATTTTTTAACCAAGCCCCTGAGTCTTGACAGGCTTTCCTTGATTGTAAAGCGAGCCTTGGCTGGTCGTGAGCTGGAAATCCGTCACTCCTCCCTGCAGCAGGAGCTTGATGCTAAAACCTCCTTTGAATCAATCATTGGAAAAAGTACCGAGATGCAGCGAATTTTTCAGATGGTACGAAAGGCTGCTAGTACAAAGGCTGCTGTGTTGATTACTGGGGAAAGCGGTACGGGAAAGGAGCTCATTGCCAATGCCCTCCACAATCTTTCTCTTAGAAAGGATAATCCTTTTATCAAGGTTCATTGTGCTGCCTTGTCGGAAACCCTGCTGGAAAGCGAGCTTTTTGGTCACGAAAAAGGTGCCTTTACTGGAGCTGTAGCTCAGAAGCGGGGACGATTTGAGTTAGCCAACACTGGTACCATCTTCTTGGATGAAATTGGAGAGATCAACCAAAACGTACAGATAAAGATTCTTCGGGTGCTGCAGGATAAACGATTTGAACGAGTTGGTGGAGAGGAGACACTGGAGGTTGATGTACGGGTTATAGCCGCCACTAACAGAAACCTAGAAGAAGAAATTGCCCAGAGCAGGTTCCGAGAAGACTTGTTCTATCGCCTCAACGTAGTGCATATTCAGGTACCACCACTGCGGGACCGCAAGGATGATATTCCCCTTATGCTTAATGCCTTTTTAGATGAGTTTAATCGGGAAAACAACAAGTTCATCACGGGCTTTGATGCTCGCTCACGTTCTGCCCTGTATAAGTATGACTGGCCAGGAAATATCCGTCAGCTTCGTAATTGTGTGGAAAGTGCAGTTGTTATGTGCTCTGGAAATGAAATCACCTTGGAGGATTTACCCCCTACCGTTCGTGGGGCAGCAGAATCAAATGTGATTCAAGTTCCCGTGGGAATTACTATGGCAGAGGCTGAAAAAATTATCATTCAGCAAAATTTGGCTTCTAATCAAGGAAATAAAACAAAAACAGCTGATATTTTGGGCATTGGTCGCAAAACCCTCCACCGTAAACTAGAAGAATACGGCGAGGGGTAATGCAAGCCTTCTATCCAACAACCTTAGTTGTGTTTACATACTTTCTATCCAACGCGGGATAAAGAGTTTTTCATCACTGAGGCGGGTAAAGGCATCGTGACCAGGGAATACAGGCATATCTCCCTCTAGCTTCATTACTTCCTTCAGGCTAGCCTTCATAACGCTGTGGGAGGAAAACTTAAAGTCGCTTCGTCCAATGGAGCGATAAAAGATAAAGTCTCCACTAAACATAGCCTTTTTTTCAGGTTCATCTTGGTGCCACAAGATAATGACACTGTTTCCTGGAGTATGACCAGGATAACAGATAAATTCTGTTACCAAATCTTCCCACTGGAAAAGATTTCTTCTGCCAAGATTGCTAGTGGTGGACTGGAAATCCTGAATAGGAGCTCCTTCTGGGGCTCCCACCATAATGTCCACAGAACAGGTGGGTTGTCCTTGCATAAATCTATCTTGGGTTGCTAGAAAAACATCCTCGTAGGGACAGACAATGGGAGTTTGAGGCCAAGCTTTTTTCAACTCAGCATTGCTCCACACATGATCAAAATGGCCGTGGGTGTTAAGAATTGCCAAGGGATCCTGTACCTGAGATTTAACCCAATCTGCAGCTTCCATTCCAGCATCAACTACCAAGGATGAACCTGTTTTCTTGTTGATAACGATATAACAATTTGTTTGCAAATCTCCACAGGGCCGATACAATACCTTGTAAAAATCTGTTTCAAAAATACTCTTACTCATTATTTTCTCCAAAAATTATACAGATGACCGAGCCAAACGGAAGCCAATATTTCCGTAGACTGTTTCTGGGGAATCACAGTTACGATAAGTGACTGTACAGCTTCGGGCATAGTTTAACCAGCTTCCACCACGACGTACACGGTTTGTTCCACTGTTAGGTCCCATGGGATTTACCTGTTCTTGGGGCGGAATACGGCTAAACCAGTCCCAACACCATTCATACACGTTACCACTCATATCGTTCACACCAGAAGTGGTGGATTTTTTTAATCCTACCTGATGAAGACTGCTATCGCTATTGTCCTTAAACCAAGCCACCTCATCAATGGCACTACTTCCTGCATAGGAGAACTTCCAAGAAATGGAATTGGGATCTCCTCCACGAGCTGTAAATTCCCATTCAGCTTCTGTAGGAAGCCTAAATCCATCTGCATCAGTATCCCATATTACAGAATTCCATAAAACATTGTTTGTAGTGGGAATTTCTCCCCAGGTGTCTGGATCTGTGGTACCACTAATTGTGTAGCAAGGTCGAAATCCCATGAGAGTGCTTAACTTGTTGCAAAAAACAATGGCTTCGTACCAGTTTACATTGTTTACAGGAAATAACTTTGTGTTTTCTTGGGAGGATGACAACCAGTTTGCATTACCAGGGTTATATCCCATTACTAATTCAAAAAGATCCTGGGTTACAGGATTACGACACATTTGAAATGAGGTGAGACTCACTGTTCTTCCTTCAATAAAAACACCCTCATTGTCGAGACCAGTGATTTTGGCAACCTTACTGGCTGGAATAATGATAATCTCATCTATCTGCTCCATTGTAATTGTGGCCATTAAAATATCCTCCTTACAGTGTATAAAACCTTTATGAAAATATATAGTACCATGCTTTTTGTATTTTGTCAGTTACTAAGATGATTTTAGAGAAAATTTATTAAAAAAAGACATTTTTCTTTTAATAATACTATGAAAGATGGTAATAATTGGTTATAATAATTTGGTGAATCAGTTACTAAAAATTTAGGTATCAGTTATAGCTGGCTAGATTTTGCGGATGGTTCATGGTGGAGAGGAAAAATATGAAAAAATCGATAAGAATCAAGATTGCCTTTGTAGTATTTATGGTTGTATCCTTTATATTTATTGCCATGCATGCCAGTAGTGAATTTCATAAAGTAGCTAATGAAGAGCTGAAGAGTATTGGTGAATTAAAGAAGCTGGAGTTCAAGGCTGGTTTTGATTCTGAGGTTGCTATGGCCTTACAGCTTGCCAAGTCCCCTGTAGTAATAAAGCATTTTGAAGATCCTTCAAATGAAGAGCTTAAAGCCTTGGCCTGGGAGGAATTCTTCACCTTTAAAGAGTCCTTTTTAGGAAAAAATATTTTCTGGGTTTCAGTAATAGAGAAGGATTTTTACTCTGACATGGAGTTTTCTTATCATGTAGATCCAAATAATCCAGATGATTACTGGTACAATCTTACCATCTTTGAAACTGATACTTATAACTTTAACGTAAACTATAATGCTGTATTAGATAAAACCATGCTGTGGTTAAATGTGCCTGTTCGCAATGAGCGTAAGACTGTAGTTGGTATGGTTGGTACAGGAATTCCATTCAGTGATTTTATCGATGTTATGTATAGTACCTTAGATAAAAAGACTGAGTTATATTTTTTCAATAGTTTGTTGGAGCTAACAGGAAGTAATGGGGAAGAAAATCTTGCAGATAAAATTCCTATTACTGAGGTGTTGCCAGAGCTGGTAGGTAACGAGCTATTTGTTAAAGAAACGAGCTTTGTAAATACCCTCCATGGTGCCTATATGCTTTTGCCTTTTCAGGAAGTTGGCTGGGTAGCGGTTTTACGGATTCCTTTTACTTGGGGTGAATTTGCCCGTGGTTCTCTTAAAGGTATCATTGTTTTCTTTTTAGTAAATCTGTTGATTTGGCTTTATGCCTGTATTAAGGCCCTAATTCTTCCCTTGCGAGAATTGGAGAGTGCCGTAAAAGAGTTAAATGCAGAAGAGGCTAACCTACAGAAGCGTCTTCGTGCTAGTAGAGGTGCAGTTCTGGATTTATTTGGAAACTCCATTTCTGGATTTAATCAATTTATTGAGAATTTGCAGGGTGCAATTACAAATGTAAAGAAGTCTAATATGAGTTTGGTAGAGTCTGGTGGACGTACTGCTGACTGTATTATGGATGTGGTTTCATCCGTTGATGATACTTATAACTACATGGAGATTGTAGATACTAACATTGGCGAGCAAATGACTAATGTTAATGGGACTGTTCGCTCCATAAATAATATTATTAGAGAAATTTCTGAGCTGAATAAGATGGTCTCTATCCAGAGTGAGGGTGGTAAGCAGGCTGCTATTGTAGTTGAGGAATTATTGAGAAATATTCAGGACGTATACAGTGCTGTGAACCAGCTGGTGGCATCCTTTGGACAGCTGGAGGAAAGTGCTGAACATGGTGCAAGTGTTCAGAAAAATGTTACCCTGCGTATCAGTGAGATTTTTGCTGAATCACAAATGCTCCAAGAAGCAAACCGAGTGATTTCTTCCATTGCAAGTCAAACCAATTTGCTGGCTATGAATGCTGCTATCGAAGCAGCTCACGCTGGAGAGGCTGGACAGGGCTTTAGTGTTGTTGCTGATGAAATTAGAAAGCTCAGTGAAAATGCTTCCAAGCAATCTCGTACCATCGGTATTCAGTTGACAACAATTTTGGATTCTATGGCAGGAATTACAGAGCTTTCAGAGGATTTGAGATTAGCATTTGATATTGTGTCAGATGGAATCAAAAATACAAATATCATGGTTCAAGAAATCTCTACAGCTATGGAAGAGCAGTCTGCTGGTTCAAATCAAATGCGATCTGTTGTAGAGGCTGTAATGGAAGCCACCATGAAAACAAAGACTACTTCTGATGCAATGGCTTCAGAAAATGCAACCATTCAGCGTGAAATAGAGGCTTTGGAAGAATCTGCTATATCTATGAAAGGTAATATGGACATGATGAAGGAAAATACCATTAGGGTACGTGCCATTAGTACAGCCTTATCTTCCTTGTCTAATGAAACACGCCGTTCTATTATGAATATTAGTAACGAGCTGGAGAGGTTTAGAGTATAATTGGTTGGTCTGTAGGAAATAAAATAATTAGTACCTACAGATCTATTTTTCTTGACTTTTATATGTGCTTTGCTTATATTTAAGATCAAGGTTGATGTCCTTCCCTGATATATATCGGGGGTGCACCGGTTTCGACGGGTGTGAACGTGGACTTGAGCTGCAGGTGAGGTTGCCTGTCCTCTGAACAGACAAAAACTATAACTGCCGAAGATAATCGTCAGTTTGCTCTCGCTGCGTAAGCACGAGAACACGGAAACTGGACTGTGCCGCTCTGAACGGGCCAAGTTTCTGTCGCTAATCAGGGCTTGCTGT
>JAGCMR010000290.1 GCA_017646305.1 Spirochaetaceae bacterium | reverse complement strand
TTTTGGAAAAAGTAAGGCGGCTTTAGGTATGTCCAAATCTGCTGGACCTCTTAAAATTGCTGGAAGACTTCTCCGTGCTAGAAAATTCTTCAATGTTATAACCTTATTGGAGCAACATGAAGATGAGTACAAGGATAGTATTGATTTTTACTATTATCTTGGTACAGCATGTTTATATCAGGACGATAGGGCTGGTGCAAATAGCTATTTTGATGCAGCAAGAAGGCTTACTGTTTCTGACTCAAGGATTATTCTTGCTCAAGCAGCTTTGTTTTTGCGGCGTGGAGAGACAGACAGGGCTATAAACTATTATCTTGATGTGCTTGATATAGAGCCAAAGAATAAGACAGCTCTAAAAGCCTTGTCAGTAATTGAACAAAAATCAAAAAGCTCGGAGTTGCTTCACGAATTTATTTCTGCTGGTGGAGCGAGAAAATTTTATCCCTCTTTGGGAATGCATCCCCTTGTAAAATTCTTTTTGCTGTTAATTTGTGTGCTAGTAGTGGGATATGCAGGTTTTTTGACGGCTCAATTCCACAGCCTTGTTAATCCTGCCCAACCACGGGCTGATTTGTCTGCCTTTGCCCTGTCTGTTGACCAACGGAACAATGCTTTGCAGGAGGATTTATCTGCTGAGGCCTATCACTACATTATGAATGCTCGGCAGGTAAATGAAACCTACGATGCAGCTCGTAGCTTGTTTCAACAGCATCGAGATAATGCTGCTCAAGTTGAAATCAATAGGATTCTTCATTCTAACGCCTCCACTGCTATCAAGCAAAATGTCCGTATGTTAATGGATTACCTACAAGAGCCTACTTTTGATTCTTTTAGTGATAATATCCCTTATCTAGAGGTGATAAAGGAACCCCATTTGTACATGGATTGTTGGGTGGTCTGGAAGGGAAGAATTACTAATGCTCAGTCTAGTAACGAGGGATTTACCTGTGATTTGCTGGTGGGTTATGAAAATCTACAGCGGGTAGAGGGAATTGTTCCCTTGGTGTTTCAGCAGGCCATGGATATAGATGCCACCCTGCCACTTCAGGTACTTGGCAAAATCGGTGTGCGAGAAGACGGTAAGCTTTTTATTCAAGGTAAATCTGTGTACCAGCCACGTGATGGAAGTTCCTTGTAAGTTTTTTCTAAATCCAGTATCCTTTTTCTAGTTGCTTTTATCCGAAAAAAATGATTTTTTTTCTTAGAACTTGCACGAAAATCAACTGTTTACACCTATAATATATACGGGAGGAAAATAAAGGTGGCAAAAATGGCTGTAGAAATGAATGTTCCGGCTGATATGTCGGAAAAAATGAAGGCTTTGGAGGCGGCTCGTCTTCAGATTGAAAAGCAGTTTGGTTCTGGCTCCTTGATGAAGCTGGGAACAAGTACTGATGCCTCCGGTGTAGAGGTGGTTCCCTCTGGATCTATCCTTTTGGATGAAGCTCTCGGTGTTGGTGGATATCCCAAGGGACGTATTATCGAAATGTACGGCCCTGAATCTTCTGGAAAGACAACCTTGGCCCTGCATGCCATTGCAGAGGCCCAAAAAATGGGTGGTATTGCAGCATTTATCGATGCAGAGCATGCCCTAGATCCTGTGTATTCCAAGAACCTTGGTGTAAATATTGACGAATTGTGGGTTTCCCAGCCAGATACAGGAGAGCAGGCACTGGAAATTGCTGAAAATCTGGTGCGTTCAGGAGCTGTGGACATTATTGTTGTGGACTCTGTAGCAGCCCTGACTCCACAGGCTGAAATTGAAGGTGATATGGGAGACTCTCACATGGGACTTCAGGCTCGACTTATGAGCCAAGCCCTGCGAAAGCTCACCGCCATCATCGGTAAGTCAAAGTGTATCTTGGTATTCATTAACCAGATTCGTATGAAAATCGGTGTTATGTTCGGTAATCCTGAAACTACCACTGGTGGTAATGCCCTTAAGTTTTATTCATCTATCCGTTTGGAGATTCGCCGTATTGAATCCATCGATGCCAAGGGTGCCGAAGATGCAGTAGGAAACCGTGTTCGGGTTAAAATCGTTAAAAACAAGGTTGCCCCTCCTTTTAGAAAGGTGGAACTGGATATTTACTTTGGCAAGGGAGTGTCCGCCATGTCCAGCTTGTTGGACGGTGCGGTAAAGTATGGTCTCATCGACAAGAAGGGTGCTTGGTATACCACCGAGACGGAAAAGGTGGGGCAGGGTAGGGAAAATGCCCTTACATTCTTGGAGCAGAATCCAGACTTTACTAAGGATATTGAAATCAAGCTACGGGAAAAAATGTTTCCAGGTCAGCAATTGAAAAACAAGGATGAAAAAGAAGATAAGCCTAAGGCTGGAAAAGCAGCTTCTGGGGCTAGTTCAGCAGAAAAAGCCAAGGCTACAGCTGCCCCCGCAGATGTAGTGACACCTGCCCCTGCTGCTACTAGTGATAATGGAGCAGGATCTGTACCTCCAATTCCTGACGAGCTTTTCTAGGATGGCTATGGAATTAACAATTGTGGTTCTGGGGCTTGGGTCAAACCGTAGGTACCAGAACCAATCTCCCCGCCAGCTTCTAGATGCCGCCTGCCACCTGCTTTCTCAAAGAATAAAGGATTTAAAGGCTTCTAGCCTGTATCGAACTGCTCCCCTGTATTATCATGAGCAGGAGGATTTTTACAATATGGTGGTGGCAGGTCACTTTGTTGGTAGTCCTCGTGATTTGTTGTCTTTTACTCAGCAGGTAGAAGCACAGTTGGGACGAGACAGAAGCAAGGAAATCTTCAAGGGGCCTCGTTCTATGGATATAGACATAGAGCTTTTTGGTAACGAAAAAGTTCAGGAGCCTGATTTAATCATTCCCCATGCTGGACTTACGGAACGTGCCTTTGTCCTTGTACCCATGCTTGAAGTTTTTTTTCAGAATGCCGATTTAAGTATAAACAAGTCCTTTTACAGCGAATGCTTGGAATCCCTTTCTCATCAGGAGATTGTTAAGGTTCATTAGTATTCCGACTTGTTCAGGAGGAATAAATGAATCAAGCAGCTTGTATATCATCGGCAGATACCTTGTTGGCAAATGAAAATCAGGACAAGGACGGCAGAACCTTTACCCTCAATGACTTTGACGGTCCCCTTGATGTGCTTCTATTTCTTATTAAAAAGAACGAGGTGAATATTTACGATATTCCCATCGGCCAGATTACGGAACAATTCCTTGAGTACCTTGACTTTGCCGTAACTCCTGACTTGGAAAACTTAACAGATTTTTATTCCATGGCCTCTGATTTGTTATATATCAAGTCACGAATGCTTCTCCCTGTGGAAATTTCCTTTGGAGAGGATGAGCTGGAAGACCCTCGTCAGGAATTGGTTGAAAAGCTCATTGAATACCAGAAGTTCAAGAAATTATCCGCCCTTATGGAAGAAAAGGAAGATGAAGCAGATTGGAGCTTTGAACGAAGAAAAATCCAGCGTCTCCTTCCCTTTGAAGAAGAGAATGTGTGGGAAAAGCTTGATACTTGGGATTTGTTGCAGGATATGCAGAAAATTTTCAGAAACCTTGTATCCTCCTATTCATCTGAAAAGATTCTTGATTTATATGAAGAAATCTCTGTAAATGAAAAGGTTACCCTGATGAATGAGCTTTTTGATGAAAAGGGTGAATGTTTTTTTACAGATTTAATTACACGAAAGGGCAATGTCCTTGATGTTGTCTGTGCCTTTATGGCAATCCTTGAGGCAGTAAAATTCAAGGTAGCCTGTATTTACCAAAACAAGATGTTTGGTGACATCAAGATTTGCCCCTACAAGGCAGCGTAGTATGATGGAGATTCAATTGGAAAAGGAAACTGGACTCATAGAAGCGATTTTATTTTTGGAGTCAGAACCACAAAATGAGCAAAATCTGGCCCGTATTTCTGAGCTTTCAGAGGATGTGGTAAAGATTGCCTTAGATAGGCTGAAGGAAAAATACGCTGCCGAGGATTCTGGCATTGAGCTGGTGCAAATTGGTGGTGGTTGGTCCCTCAGTCCTAAAAAAGACTTGTGGAATTACCTGAAGGAACGGTACGGCAAGAAAAACGAAGGCAAGCTTTCCCGGGCAGCCATGGAAACCTTGGCTATCATCGCCTATTCCCAGCCTATTACCCGTGCCGAAATTGAAGCTCTTCGTGGAGTTTCTGCTGACAATATGATTCGTATTCTTGTGGAGCGAAACCTCATTAAAGAAGTTGGCAAAAAGGATGTTCCTGGAAAGCCTGTTCAGTTTGGCACCACCAAGGATTTTTTGCAGCTATTCCGATTGAATAGCATTGCAGATTTACCAAAACTAGACGAAACAGAAAGCGAGAGGTTTGAACTTGCAAGATAATTCAGCTAGCCGATTTTTAAAGAAAAATACCACTTCCTCAAGGCTCTCTCAGCCAGCTCCAGCTGTAAATTCAGCTGATCAAGCAGTAGCTTCTGCAAAGGCTGCAACCAAAAACAAGGAAAAAAAAGGTTTATCTGCTCAAACAACCGTTACTCCTGATTCTGGTGTGCGTCTTCAGGTTTTTCTTGCTCACAGTGGCATTGCCAGCCGTCGTGCCTGCGAAGCATTGATTGCCGAGGGGCGTATTTCTGTAAACGGCACTGTAGTTACCACTCCTGGCACCAAGGTCTTGCCCAGTGACAAGGTTTTGTTTGACGGTAAACCAGTGGTTGTGGAATCAAAAAAACGGTATGTTCTATTAAATAAGCCTGCAGGTTATGTTTGTTCCTTGGCAGACGAGAAGGGCCGTTCTACTGCGGCAGAGCTTTTGGCTCCCTACTTTAGCGAGCGGCTCTACAATGTTGGGCGTCTGGACATGTTCTCCCAAGGCTTGGTGCTTTTTACCAACGACGGCGATTTTGCTGCCCGAGTGTCCCATCCTTCATCTCAAATTGAAAAGGAATATGTGGTAGATGCTACCCAAGCCATTCCCCAGGAATTGGTGGACAGGTTTTGTCGTGGTATCCGCATTGAAGGTGTATTTTACCGCTGTTTGGAAGCTCGTCTGGTGCATCCTCGTCGCCTCATTGTAGTGTTGGTGGAAGGCAAGAACCGAGAGATTCGCCGTGTCTTTGAGCATTTCGAAATCCCCATTAGGCGGCTTACCCGAGTGCGCATTGGTAACTTAAATATGGATTCCTTGGAGGAAGGTAAATTCCGCGAGCTTGATACAGCCCAGGTTGAAGGACTCCTTGCATTATGCCAAGAAAATTAGGTATAGTATACAAAGGTTAGATTAAAGGAGGCCATAATGGTTGTGGCTATAGACGGTCCTGCTGGTTGCGGAAAAAGTACCATTGCAAAAATTATTGCAGACAAGTTGAACATCACTTTCTTGAATTCTGGTAGTTTTTATCGTGGAATCACCTTGTCTCTGCTGCGAACTGGAATTCCATTAGAGGCTCAGCAGGAAATTGTTGAATTTGCTGGAAAGCTAGAGATTGACTATGTGAATTCCCGTCTTGTTATTAACGGAGAAGATGTAGAAGATTCCTTACACACCGATGAAGTGGATGCCCACACCGCTCAGGTTTCTTCAATTATTCCATTGCGTCACATTGTAAATGACAAAATTCGTCATATTACCAAGTCATTGAGCATTGTGTGTGAAGGCCGAGATATGACCACTGTGGTGTTTCCTGATGCTGAGCACAAGTTTTACTTGGATGCCTCCATCGATGTTCAGGCTCTTAGGCGATTTAAGCAGGGAGTAAGTAGTCTTTCCTTGGAAGAAATTAAAGAAGGAATTCGCAAACGTGACGAAATAGATAAGTCAAAAGCTGAAGGAGCCCTTAAAATTGCTCCTGATGCAACATATATTGATACTTCGGACTTGACGATTGAGCAGGTTTGTGAGATAATAATTCGTAAAATTCACAATTAAGGGTTTGTTATGGAGCAGATGGAAGTGGAAAAGAATGTAGCCAAGAAGGGGAACATTCAGACACAATTGCAGGAAGAGACACTCAAAAGCTTTGAGTCTCTTGAATAAGGTCAATTAGTAGACGGTATCGTAGTTCAGGTCACCTCTGATTATGTTTATGTTGATGTAGGATGCAAGTCAGAAGGCATGATTTCTACCGCAGAATTTACGGACTTGCCAGAAGTAGGTGACACCGTTGCTGTTGTTCTTGAAAAGAAAGAAAATAAGCATGGTCATGTTGTAGTGTCCAAGCAGAAGGCTGATGTAAAGCAGCTTTGGAAGAACCTACGACAGGCATTGAATGATAAGACTCCTGTTGAAGGAACTATCGAAAAGGTTGTAAAGGGTGGTTTTGATGTAAACCT
>JAGCMR010000289.1 GCA_017646305.1 Spirochaetaceae bacterium | reverse complement strand
TCTACCAACTGAGCTACAGCGGCAAGATGTGAATATACTATACTCAATCAAAAAAAATGTCAACAGCATGTTAAATATTTTTTGAAAAAAAATAATTTTTTTTCAAAGTCCGTACATATCAACAATCAACTGAACTTCAATCAAAGAAACATCCAATCGATCTGCAATTACCTCTTTAGATAATACTTCACCATGGAGCTCCAATATTTTATCACGTAAATTCTTTTCAGCCAAAACCTGCTTTTGAGCCTTTGTAATCTGTGGCAGTTTAATTTCAGATATATTGATTTCTGGTACCGTCAACTCTGGCAATGGAGACTCTTCACGAAGGTCTTCAGCTAGGATTTCTTTTTCGCCTTGTGCATCAATAGAATCAATAATCACCTCTGTTTCGTGAACCTGTTCTTGAGTTTCAATTACCTCATCAACAGGCGCCTTTTCGAACAAATCCTGCTGAATGGGAGAACGAGGAAAACCAACTCCAGGGGCAAGATCAGAATAAGATGTTCGACGACGTTTAGCTGGTGGAGCCTCCTTGTTAAGGGCATCCATCACCTGAATACTCTTTGCCTTACGATCCAAGCTTTCATGGCCTAAATCCGTATATTTTTTTGATTCTTCAGTCAATTTTAATAAGCTTTCTCGACAATCACGGACAATAGTAACACAACGATTTGTTTCGTTATTAATGTCACGAATCAACTTATTCAATTCATCTGTAATATCTGCAAGAATTTGTTCCGAGGAATATTTACTCTTAAAATGAAGAAACAGTACGAACCAAAGCAGTAAATTAATAAGGCTTATTATGATGCATACAGCTACAGCGGTCATTAACTATCCTGAAATATCAATGTATTTTCCGAGATTAGGATCTTGAAAGGCAACATGTTCTGGAGCCTGTTCTTGTGCTTCTTCTTCCTGCTGCTTTTTTCGAGACCCTCCCTGAGAGGATCCACCAGAAGCCCTATCCTTAACCTTTTGAATTCCATCTTCACCAGATTGCAACTGCTGAACAGTAGAATTCTTTTCTGCCATCTGCTGAGCATGGGCTTCCTGCTGAATGGCATGAGCCAATTGTGTTCCCTGCTGCTCATGGGCCACCCGTTTAGAAACCGTTTCAAGCTGAGAGTACAAAACCTGTAAATCAAGTGGAGCTATAGCCATCAAGAACCTGCTTTGTAATATTGGTATCTGGAGCCTCGTACTTTCCACGACGAACAAAGCCATTCTCATAGAAGAAGGTAACACTCTTAATGTCGGTACGAATCTCATCCTTTACATCCCGAACAAAAATCTTTGCTCCGGCATGTACTGTTCCAGCTACAGAAACCTTACCAATAATCTTAAGCTCACGCAATCTGCTCTGGATATCTATAAATTCCTCTTCCAATTGAGCTGTTTCGTTTTCGATCTCCTGACGACGCATTTGCAACATTCTGAACTGCTCGTCCTTTTCTGGAGGTAGAACATGGCGAACCTTTTTCATATTTTCCAAGGTTTGAATATTCAAGGAATTTTCTTCTAACTCTTTTGCCAAGGCATTCTTTGTATCAGCAATGTAGGTCATTCGTTGCTTTAACTGAGGATCAAGTCCAACTTCCAAAATTGTTTCGCTACCACCACCACTGCTACCAACAGTTTTAGCACTAATTTCTTCTGTTGCAAAGAGATGTCCACCAATAATAGCAGCACGTTTACCCTGAAGCAAAATACGTTTACGGGCTGTCACGTTAGAGTTAATAATACCGTCAGCTACTATAACAAATTCCTCTACCGTAACCGTTGTATTTTGGATAAACTTCGCCCATAATGATTTACCAGCTTGAATTACACCTTCATCACGCCCCATAATACCGAGAGAAACAATAATATTTCCATCAGCAATCAAAGTTGAACGACCAACAGTTCCATAAACTTCAATATTACCTGATGCTTTGATATTAAAACCGTCATCTACGTTACCCTTAACGATAACAGTACCCAAGAAGGTAATATTACCGGTCTTAATGGATACGTCACCCTCAATTTCCATAACAGGCTCAACATTGATTTTATCTCCAATGAGCAAAACCTGTCCATTTGTAGCAGCAAGAATGGTATGACCATCAGAATCCACCACTACATTCTTTCCTAGGGGAAGATTTATATCCTTTCCATTTTTTGCTTCGAGATATCGTCCAAAAATGGTTTTTCCACCCTTTCCTCGTTCAGCTGGAATCTTCTTTGCCAAGGGCTGCCCCTCCACAACATTCTGAATCAGGTTTAATTCCTTAAAGTTCACCTGACCAGTTTCAGATTCCTGCATCTTCAGTTTAGAACGATCTGTTTCAAAGTTGTATTCAATGTAAGCATCACGACCATCTACAGGCTTAATTGCTTCAGCAACCACATAGGGTAAACCATATACAGGATGGTCAATAAAGTCATCGATTTTGTTCAAATCAATTCCCGCAACAATTCCTTGGGAAGACAACGCACTGGCAATAGTATCTGCCATAATTTCAGCACCACCAACACCCGGAGCTGTAGCAGTAATAGTAGCCTGGGTTTCATCCATAGCCACATCTACCACAAAACTAGCATCCGCAGAAGGCTCATGGCGATACAAGCCTACGGATTCATATACACCACCAGTTCCACTCTTTACATACTTTTTAATGTCATCATTTTCAAGAGAAATAGTATCTGAACGCTGGAGTCGTCCCATAACATCTTGGAAGGAAACAGGCTTTCCATCGCCTTCTGGTTCTGTAACCTTTAAATAGATATCTGAACCAAAGTAGCGGATAAAGAATTCTCCATCCTTGTGAACCATTTCGGCTTCACCTTCAGCTACAACTGCACCTCCAGCAACCTGAGCAGCTGCCTTAGATTTCTTGGATACAGCAACTTCGTTTTCATAGACACGTATCAACCAAGGTTGGCGAGCAATTCCTGCAAACCCAGCAAACCCCTTTTCTAGTACTTCGTACTCAAGATAAGATACTCGAGTTCCAAGCTGTACAGCAGCATCTGCCAATGCCTCATCCAGAGTATCTGCCCGCACTTCTACGCATTGTAATGCTTGCTCTTTCTCTAAAAGTTTTTGTAAATCGCTTCGAACCTTATCCAACCTTACCATTGGTGTCTCCTACATAATACCTTTTCTAATATTAGTTAACCTTGATCGTAGACGAAGATTTGCCTTTGAATGTAACTGAGAAATACGAGATTCACTTACATTAAGAACCTGTCCTATTTCCTTAAAGGTCAAATCCTCATGATAATACAGGACGAGAACCATCTTTTCTTTTTCTGGGAGCTCTTTTATTGATTCACTGATAACACGGCGAATTTCTTCCCGTTCAACAATCACATCAGGATTATAACTGGAAGGAGATTCTATGCTATCCCCAATGGGAATCCTATCGGAATCATCACCTGGATACCACACATCATCTAAGGATAACATACTGATACCAGAAACCCGCATTACAACCTGCTGGAATTCCTCCTCACTCATACCCATAGAATCAGCAATTTCAGCATCAGTGGCAGGACGACCCAACCGAGATTCAACCTCAACAATAGCATCCTCTATTTCCCTAGCCTTTTGTCGCACTGACCGAGGAACCCAGTCTAAAACTCGTAGCTCATCAATCATAGAACCACGAATACGAGTAACGGCGTAGGTTTTGAATTTTACGTTTTTTGCAGGATCATACTTATTGATTGCGTCTAAAAGGCCAAACTGACCAAAGCCCACCAAATCATCAAATTCAACATTGCCAGGCATACCTGTAGCAACCTTACCAGCAACATATTTGACAAGAGGCATATATTTACGGATAAAAGCATCCCGCAACTCAGGAGAGCGGGTTTTCTTGAACTCTATCCAAAGATCTTCTTCTGATTTGTCATCTATTGTTATAACAGCCATTCCTCCACACCCTTATATTAGCTGTCTCGTGCTAAAACCGTTCTTATAGCCTGTGCAATGGTTTGGGAATCAGATGATGTCCCTACATTACTCCTACCTTGGCTTGTTTCCATTCCGTTAGCAATAGGTAAATCCATTCCAACTGAAGGAACAACCTCCTCATCCTTGGACCCAATCATAGATAAATCACCAATTTCTGGCAAAATATCACCATCACCAGAACCACCTGCAGCATTTCCCTGGGATCCATCCTGAGAAGATGTACCAAGAGCAATCGGCTTAAATTGCTCCTGTGGAGCAACCGTTGAGACACTTCCCTGTTCTGTTATTAGGTGAGAAGTACTCGCAGGGGCTTCACCTGTAGAACCTGATGATGGTTCTGGATGCTTCATGTGATCAGAACTGGAAATATCTTTTCTCACATAGAAATCTGGTCCATTTTCATCTTCTTCTAAAGGCTCATCACCGATGGATAAATCTACAACAGAACCTTGGCGAGGTCCCGCAGAAGCTTCACTACCACCCTCTAAATCCGATGAATCCAAAAGAAAACGCTGGAATACAATTCCTACACCAAACCCCAAAACACCGAACAGTACGGCAAAGATTAATGCACGAAGTAGTACAATACCAAAAGCTACATTAGAAATAAGCCCTACAATGCAGGATAAAAAAAACCCAACACACACGGGAATTATTATGAAATTGGGTTTAGTCATAGGGTCCTCCAGTACACATTTTAAGACAAAAAACCTATAAGGTCAAGTTAAAAGAGAAAAGATAGGCTCAAGGATACCTGCAAGTAAGTATCTATTTTTTTGAAAGGAATTTCTTTAAGAAGCCTGATACCCCTTCAGAACCATGGAATTCCATCTTTTCTACCCTACCAACAATATGCTTGATACAAACAGAAGGTTTAGATGAGGGTAGCACCTCCATGAATGGTTTTTGTCGAATAACAGACATAGATACTGCAGGGTCATCATAGATAAAACCTAAATATTCTATTTTATAATTGAGGAATTGGCTTGCAATATTAATGATTCTATCTGCAATTCTTTTACCTTCATCACCTGAATGAACACGATTTACTAGAAGCTGTAATTTCATCTCTCGATGAACGGAAATTTCTGTAGTAATAATCTTGATAATACCATATGCATCAGTAATTGCCGTTGGCTCAGGAGTGGTGACAATGAAAACTTCATCAGCAGCACCTACAAGCTGAAGCACATTATTTGCAATTCCCGCAGCAGTATCAATAATGATGATATCAAAGGCATTCAAGGTATTTAATTCATCAATAAAATACTCAAGCTCACTTTCAGAAAGATTCGCTATCTGAGAAAAACCATTAGCTCCAGCAATAAATTTAATACCGAATTCAGTATCAGTAATAATTTCGTCCATCCGTTTTTGCTGATTTACTACATGAAGCAGATTATACTGGGGAACAATATTCAACAATACGTTTACATTAGCCATACCGAAATCGCCGTCAATAAGCAAAACCTTTTTTCCGATTTGGGCATAGGCAATAGACATATTGATGGAAATATTGGTCTTGCCAACTCCACCCTTTCCACTTGTTATTGCAATAATTCGAGGACGATGCTGTTTACCACCATGTTCTTTCATCAGCATTTTTAATTCTGAGGCTTGATTTTCCATTTACGAGGCTCCTCCATCTGGTTTTTGGTTTTCCACTTCAGCCTTATCCGTAGACCGTGAAGGAAATTTTTTTTCCAGAGCATCTATATCTAGTTTAAAATCGGTGAGTTTTGTCAAAAACCTAAGTACACTTGCTTCTTCAAAATCACGTGGTACCACCTGACCAGAAGAAATATAGGCTACTGGCTTTCTTTTTTCTTGAAGAATACTGAGAATATTTCCTACGTGGTTTGTCTCATCAAATTTCGTAACGATAATTCCTTCGTATTCAAAGGTTTCGTAATTACGGAAAATATCCCGCAAATCACTAGACTTGGTAGAGGCTGAAATAGCCAAAAATACATTGGGCTTACAGCTGGGAATGTCCAACAGAGCCCGCATTTTACCAATTGTTTCGTAGTCGTGGGGACTAAGACCGATGGTATCAATAAGCATAACATCCAATTTATTACCATCGAACTTAATTAAGTCGGCAATATCCTTCGCAGAAGAAGCTGCAGTGGTGGGAATATCCATGTGGCCACCGTAAATTTTAAGCTGTTCCTGAGCTGCAATTCGGAAATGATCTATGGAAACCATTCTAAGATTCAAGTCCATACTTCCCAATCGATATTTAGCAGCCATTTTAGCTATGGTGGTTGTTTTTCCGACACCTGTAGGACCGACCAAAATCAAAACTGTAGGCTTACGAACTAAGTCCAAATGAGGATACAATTCTATTGATTCTCCGATCCATTCAACAACCTTTTTTTGAACCATTTCCTCGTCATTTAGTTCATCAAGAGAAAACTCTGAACGAATTCGCTCAGAAATTTTCTTGATATATGCAGGTGTAAACTCATTTTCTTCCAGCATTTCTTCAATTTTATTGATTACAGGAATTGATTGCTGGGTTGTAGGAAGATTGGAGATAGCTGAACTCAGCTCCTCAATTTTTTTGGTGAGAGCACTAAGGTCATTTTGAGAAAAAAGACCTGTCCCAGAACTTACAATCATCTTGTTAACAGCATCATTAATCTGTTGACGCAATGCTTCTTCACTTGCTCTTTGGCCATTTCCACCGCCAGTAGGACGAGCTGGACGAACAGTAACTTCCTGCATTCTATCACGAATTTGGGCTGTATCTACCACAGTATAGACTACCTCTACAGCAGGCCTTGAGCCCATACCTAAAAATTTAGGCATAGTAGTTTGTCGTCTTTCTACGATATTGTAGTCATCTCCCCATTGCTCGCGAATTCGTGCAATACATTCATTATATGTAGGAGCAATTTCAGTGCGAGGTCGTACTTTTGTAGTTCTACTCAACGTCTATTCCTCCCAAAGATTCCAATCTAATATCGTTGGTTATTTCTGCAGATGAAAGCACCACAATACCAGGCAATTCTCGCTCAATGCTATTTTTTACCAAGCTACGCACTGTTTCGGGACAAAGAATTACAGGGAAGCTGTATCCTTGGTTTCGGGCGGTGGCAATAGCGGTACTTACAGCAGAAATCCACTTACGGTGAGTAACAGGATCCAGCATAGCAACAGGACCATCTACAGTGTCGGCCTTACTTTCTAGCAAGGTTTCCAAGAAGGGCTGGGAAACAGTAAACACGTGAAGAACACCATTGGGATCTGCATATTGTAGACAAATCTGACGACCAAGTGCCTGACGAACGCGCTCTACCAATACGTCTGTTTTTTTGGTGATTCCACCGTAGTCTGCTAAGGTTTCCAAAATTACCACCAAATTGCGGATAGATACCTGTTCTCGCAAAAGACCCTGCAAAACCTTAACGATTTCACCCACCTTAAAGTTCTGCATAACTTCTTCGACAACTGCAGGATAATCCTTTCGAGTAGACTCGATGAGGATTTGTACTTCTTGACGACCAAGAATCTCATCTGCACGCCGCTTGATGATTTCTGTTAAATGAGTTGCAATCATGGTTGGGGGATCAACTACCGCATATCCAGCTCGCTCTGCACGATCCCTGTTTTCCTGAGATACCCATACGGCGGGCAAACCAAAAGCAGGCTCCACCGTACGCTCTCCAGGAATTTCTTCTGTAACACCACCAGAGTTGATACACAAATACCAACCCATCTTGATACGGGCACTACCAGCGGTAACACCCTTAATCTTAAAGCTATATTCACTGGAATCTAGCCGAATATTATCTGTGATACGGATACGGGGAAGATTTACACCCATATCAAAGGCCATTTCACGACGGATAAGCTGAACACGCTCTAGCAATTCCGCACCCTTTTCCTTGTCTACCAACGGAATCAAAGCATAACCCAATTCCAAGGACAGGGGATCTGGTGGAGTAACGGTATTTGCATCTCCAGAGGGACTGGTGGACTGAGCAGCACCAGCCTTTTCGGCCAGTTTTTTTTCAATGGCAGCAACCTTCTGCATACTCTGAAGCTTATAACCCAAAAATCCAAGGGCACCACCCATTGGAATCAATACATACCAAGGGAAACCAGGGAAAACACCAATAAGAGCCATGGTTCCACCGGCAACATAATAAATCCAAGCACTTTGGGAGAATTGCTTGCGCACGTCAATACCCAAGGTCTGATCAGAGGCAGAACGAGTTACGATAATACCAGTAGCAAAGGAAACCAGCAAGGAAGGCAACTGAGACAAAAGACCGTCACCAATAGTAAAGGATGCATAGGTTTTAATTGCTGTACCAAAGGCCTCATTTCGCAGCACCATTCCAAAGATAAGGCCCACCACCAGGTTAACCACGGTAATGAAGATACCTACTTTTACGTTTCCAGAAACGAATTTAGAGGCACCGTCCATGGCTCCATAGAAGTCAGCCTCTCGCTGAACATCCATCTTTCGCTTACGAGCTTCTTCTTCAGTAATTGCACCAGAATTGTACTCTGCCTCAACAGCAGCCTGCTTCATGGGCATGGCATCCAAGGTGAATCGTGCAGCAACCTCTGCAACACGGGAGGCTCCCTTGGTAATAACAAAGGCCTGCACTGCAATCAAGATGATAAAAATTACAAAACCAATGAGCAGCCCCTCGTCTCCCGTACTTCCTACAACGAAGCTGGCAAAGGCCTTAACCATCTTTCCATCAAAATTCTGTCCCTGTCCCAGTATAAGACGAGTTGAGGAAACGTTAATTCCCAAACCAAAAACGGTGGACACCAGCAACATTGTTGGAAAGGACGCAAAATCCGTGGCCTTTGGTGTAGAGAGAACAATGAGTAACATGAGAACAGCGAACAAAAGGTTCAGTGCCATTAGCACATCCAACAAAAGCGTTGGCAGAGGCACAATCAACATCATTACTACAACGATGGCACAGATAGCTATCGTAAGATCCGCTGTGTTATTGAATAACTTTGATTTACCGACTGACGGCATACTTTTTCCCCACCTTTAACAAAACTGTAACCTACAGCCTTATTTCCCTTTTGTATTATACACGTTCGCAAGAATTACTGCTAGTGCTTGATAGTAGTTTTCTGGCACCATTTCACCAATTTCTACCTCTGCGTAGAGGGCTCGAGCCAAGGGACGGTTTTCTACCAACGGAACCTTGTTTTCCGTGGCTATTTCACGAATACGACGTGCCAAGGAATCCACACCCTTAGCCATAACCATAGGACCTGCCATGGTAGTACTATCATATTGAATAGCTACGGCATAATGGGTTGGGTTGGTAATTACCACATCGGATTTGGCAACAGCAGCAGGAATATTGCGACGTAACATTTCATGCATATACTGACGCAACCGCCCCTTTACTAAGGGATCTCCTTCCAACTCCTTGTATTCCTGCTTTACTTCCTGCTTGGTCATTTTCATTGATTCCATAAACTGTTTTTTTTGCACGATGTAATCAGGAATAGCAATGACAATAAAAATAATAGAAGTAATAATCAATAATTTTGCAGTGGTTTCCGCAATGAACACCACACCGTCCCAGAAATTGGTGTTCATGAGAGAAATGAGTTGCCGTGTTTCACTACGAATCAACAAATAGGCTGCAATAAAAATCACTGCCACCTTTACGATTGACTTTACTACGTTGAAGGCACCTTCAAAAGAAAAAAGGGTTTTCTTAAAATATTCACCGAACTTGGGCAATATTTTTGATATTTTCAGCTC
>JAGCMR010000288.1 GCA_017646305.1 Spirochaetaceae bacterium | reverse complement strand
CTTAAAACCTTTGAAGAATTAGTAAATCAGCTAGAAACGGTTTTATTAGCATAACAAGGGCCTCTAACCAAAATTCTTTTTCAAGGATTTCATCTTGAGAAAGAGTTTTGGTACTGATTTTTACCCTTTCTGCCGAAAATAAAACGATATTAGGAGACCTTTATGATGTCAGTGTCAGATTTTATATCGCTTCCTAAGATTGATGCCCATAATCACTTAAATTTAGGCATGCGATATGCATCTTATGCTCCCTGGGCGGGTTTTTACATTCCGAATTTTCCTCGTAAGATGAATGGTCTCGGGGAAATGCATGAAATTATTGGTAATTTCACTCGTCCTCGTGCAAAGACCATGAAAGATGTAACCGATTTGTTGGTTCTTTCCATCACCGATGCTGTAGCCGATGGTGTTACCGTATTGGAAGGAAGCATTGATATTGGATTCATTATTCACTGTGGTGGTGTGGATAATTTCTTGAAAATGATTCAAGAAGTAAAGGATAAGTTCACCAGTAAAATCAATTTTCGCCCAGAGTTGGGAATGGGGAAAACCTTTGGTATTGATAGGATCCAAGAATGGGCTCCCATTTGCTTGGAAAGCGGTCTTTTCAATAGCATTGATTTATATGGTCCAGAGGTAGAAGAAGGCATCGAAGACTTTGACCAGATCTTCAAGCTGGCAGGAAAATTGGGTATCAAGCGAAAGGCTCACGTGGGAGAGTTCTCCGATGCAAAGTCAGTGCGTCGCTTTGTTGAATTCTTTGAGCTGGAAGAAGTTCAACACGGTATTGGAGCTGCCCAGGATGATTCTGTGTTGCAATTCCTCAAGGATAGAAATATTCGCTTAAACATCACTCCAGAAAGCAATGTTATGCTGGGAGCAGTAAAGAGCCTAGAGGAGCATCCTATCAAAAAGATTGTAGAAGCAGGAGTCCGTGTTACCATTAGCACAGATGACTTACTCTTCTTTAACAAATCTGTTTCTGAGCAGTGCTTTGACCTCGTTAAGGCAAATATCCTTACCATTGATCAAATTAAAGAGATTTTTGCTTCTACTGTAGCTGAATATCAATAAAAGAGCTTGTATTCAAGATAAAAGCCGATGCAATAATGTTTCCTTCACTGAAGTAGAGACAATTTTGCACCGGCTTTTTTTATTTCAAGTACACCATCAACAGCATTATATCAGAGTTTCTAATGCCAGAGATTCGACTAGCTTGCCCCAAGGTGGTAGGACGCACTCGCTCTAATTTCTGGCGAGATTCTGCAGAAAGGGATGGAATTGCACCATAGTCAAAATCTTGGGGAATGCGAGCGTGCTCCATACGATGCATTTTTTCCACACGTCTATCTTGGCGTTTGATGTAATGCTGGTATTTTATGTCGATAAGAGCCGCATCCCAAACTGCTTCTGGATAACCAGGATTTTGAGCCTTGGGATTCTTAGCCAAAAGTGCAATGATTTCCTGCTGCAAAGCCAATTTTTCCTGCACCCGCTGGAACCGCCACGCAGGATTCAAGCCCACTTCGTAGCCCTTTTCACAAAGACGAATATCAGCAGTGTCGTGGCGCAGCTTTAGTCGGTATTCAGCACGAGCAGTAAACATGCGGTAGGGCTCCCGTGTTCCCAAAGTCACCAGATCGTCAATCAGTACACCGATGTAGGCTTCACTTCGCTCCAAAACTAGGGGCTGGTAGGAAGGAACAGCCTTCACCAGCTCTTGGTTTTCAGAATTCTCCACTGGACCACACAATTCTCTGTGGCTTTTTGCATACAGAGCACCGTTAATACCTGCCACCAAGCCCTGTCCCGCAGCTTCTTCGTAGCCAGAGGTTCCGTTGATTTGCCCCGCAGTAAAAAGCCCTGCCACCAGCTTTGTCTCCAAGGAGGGAAAAAGCTGAGTGGGATCGATAAAATCGTATTCCACAGCATATCCGGGGCGACTCATCACTGCATCAGCAAAGCCAGGCAAGGTTCTCATAAACCTATCTTGAACCTCCTCTGGCAAGGATGAAGAAAATCCGTTGATGTACATTTCCTCGGTGGTTAAACCCTCTGGTTCCACAAAGAGCTGATGACGCTCCCGCTCTGCAAACCGCATCACCTTATCCTCGATGGAGGGACAATACCGTGGCCCTACTCCACTAATTTTCCCGCTGTAGAGGGGAGAGCGACCAATATTGCCTCGAATCAGCTGGTGGGTTTCCTCATTGGTGTACACAAGATGGCAGCTTACCATGGGGCG
>JAGCMR010000287.1 GCA_017646305.1 Spirochaetaceae bacterium | reverse complement strand
TTTTGGAGGTATTTATGAGTGAACGCAATGTAGGCGTAATTGCCATTATTGTGAAAAATCGGGAAGGTTCTTCCAAGCAGCTTAATGACATTCTCAGTCAGTTTGGACACATTATCATTGGGCGTATGGGGATTCCCTATCAAGAACGTGATTTAAACATCATCACCTTAATTGTGGATGCAACCACTGACGAAATCGGTTCCCTTACTGGAAAGGTTGGGCAATTGCCCAATGTAACTGTAAAGTCTACCTTGGCAAAGGTATAGGGGGGATGTATGTATAATGTAGCTTCACCTCATGCTCAGGAATTTATTGACCATCAGGAAATTTTAGACACCTTGGAATGGGCCAGTGCCCACAAGTCTGATCGCCAGCTTATTGGAGACATTCTTGAAAAGGCTCGCAAAGGCGGTGGATTGACCCATCGGGAAGCAGCTGTTTTGCTGGAGTGTGACCAAGAGGACTTGAATACTGCCATGGAAAATATCGCACAGGAATTAAAGCTGCGAATTTATGGCAACAGAATTGTTTTGTTTGCTCCCTTGTATTTGTCCAATTATTGCATCAATGGTTGTACCTATTGTCCCTATCACGGAAGTAATAAGACCATTCCTCGTGTTAAGCTGAGTCAGGATGACATTAGACGAGAGGTTATTGCCCTGCAGGATATGGGGCACAAACGACTTGCACTGGAAGCAGGAGAGGATCCAAAGCACAATCCCATTGAATATATTCTGGAAAGTATTAATACCATTTATTCTGTTAAGCACAAAAATGGTGCTATCCGCCGCGTAAACGTAAACATTGCTGCCACTACGGTGGAAGAATACAGAATGCTTCACGAGGCTGAAATCGGAACCTATATTTTGTTCCAGGAAACCTATCACAAGGAAACCTACGAAAAGCTTCATCCCACTGGTCCCAAAAGCAACTACGACTGGCATACAGAAGCCATGGATAGAGCTATGGATGGTGGTATTGATGATGTAGGTATCGGTGTGCTTTTTGGATTGAACCTGTACCGCTATGATTTGGTGGGCTTGCTGATGCATGCAGAGCATCTTGAGGCAGCGAAGGGTGTGGGACCTCACACCATCAGTGTACCTCGAATTCGTGATGCAGATGGAATCGATGCTTCTTCCTTTGCCAATGGAATTGACGATGATACCTTTGCAAAAATTGTTACTATTATTCGCTTAGCAGTGCCTTATACGGGAATGATTGTTTCTACCCGTGAGTCCCAGGCTGTTCGAGAGCGAGTAATGCGTTTAGGTGTCTCTCAAATTTCTGGTGGTTCTCGAACCAGTGTTGGTGGATATACCCAGGAGGAACGCCAAGATGAGACTGCACAGTTTGATGTAAGTGATACTCGAACACTAGATGAAATTGTTCGCTGGCTTATGGAACAAAAATATGTTCCTAGCTTCTGTACAGCCTGTTATCGGGCAGGCCGAACAGGAGACCGATTTATGGAGCTAGTAAAGTCAGGCCAAATCGGTAACTGCTGTCACCCCAATGCTTTGATTACCCTGCAGGAATACTTAGAGGATTATGCTTCTGCAGAAACAAAGACTATTGGAACCCAGCTTATTGCAAAGGAATTGTTCCAGATTCCCGACTTGAAGGTTCGTCGTTTAGCTGAAAACTATCTTCAGGAAGGAATGCGGGGAAAAAGAGATTTCCGGTTCTAGGGGGAAGGAATGGAACAAGCACCAAAATCCTTACGGTTACGAATCGGATTTTTTGGTAAGACTAATACGGGAAAGTCCAGCCTGTTGAATCTGCTTACTGGCCAGTCAACGGCTATTGTATCAGAGCAGGCTGGAACCACCACCGACGTTGTGGAAAAAAACATGGAGCTTCCTCCTGTGGGACCTGTTATTTTGGTGGATACTGCAGGCTTAGATGATACTTCAGTTTTGGGGCCTCATCGTATTGCTGCCACAGAAAAAGCCATGAAAGCAGTGGATGTGGCGGTTTTGGTGGTGGATACTGGGAAGTGGGGAGAAGAGGAGGAAGCTGTAGCTACTGCTTGTGGCAAAAACTCCACTCCCTTGTTGATTCTTCGCAACAAGATTGACCGATATCCTTTGGAGCAAGATGAAACGAAGGAGCTTGCTAAAAAGGCTGCGGGGATTTTGACCCTTTCCTGTCACAAGGCACAGCAGTTTCCTGAAGAACGGCAGCGAGTGTTACAGGAATTTGCTCGTCTTGTTGCCCAAGTAACAAAGGCTGAAGTAAAAAAGCCACCGCTCCTCCTTGATTTGCTAGAAAAGGTTGAAGGCTTACCACTGGTGGTTTTGGTGGCTCCCATTGACAGTGAGGCTCCTAAGGGACGACTCATTATGCCTCAGGTTATGGCAATTCGAGAGGCCTTGGATGGTCATGGCGTTGCGGTAATAACCCAGCCCCAGGAATTTGCTGCCACTCTGAAAGCCCTTGCAACATCCCCCTGTTTGGTGGTGTGTGATTCTCAGGTGGCAAAGGAGGTTTGTCAGGCTTGTCCCCAGGACATTCCCTGTACCACCTTTTCCATCTTGCTTTCTCGCAGTAAGGGTGATATGGTGGAGCAAGCTCGTGGTGCGGCCCGAATCGAAAAGCTTTCGGCTGGGGATCGGGTGCTTATTGCAGAGGCCTGTACTCACCATTCTATAGAGGACGACATTGCTCGAGTAAAGATTCCTCGGTGGATTGCTTCCTACACTCAGAATGCACCGCTGACCATTAGCCATTGCAGTGGCAAGGAATATCCTCAAAATCTAAATGAATATGATGTAGTAATCCATTGTGGCGGTTGCATGCTGACTAATCGAGAAATGGGCAATAGAATTGGTGCTGCCTCTGAAGCTTCTGTTCCCATCACTAATTATGGTATGACCATTGCCGCTCTTACTGGAGTGTTGGAGCGTTGCCTTTCTCCCTTTCCCCAGGCTTTGGCTGCCTATCGGGAGGTAAAATGAAGATTCAGCAGGCTATTGATACCATCATTGCATACGGCCAGGCATGTAGAATGGGGCAGCCTTCTTCCCAAAAGGAAGCTGTTACCTCTGCCATTATCTGGTTTTTGGAGTCTCAAGAACAGGAGGCTCTGTCTCAGCTGGCCCAAGCTGGGGTAGAAATGAGAAATCGCAGGTGTGGCCCTCGGTTGGCAGTACGTGGATTGGTGGAATTTTCTAGCTATTGTGGCAATACCTGTCTTTATTGTGGCTTGAATCGAGGAAATCCACGAGCTGAACGATATCGACTTACCAAAGAAGAAATCTTAACCTGTGCCAGTGCCATTTGTGATGCCCAAATCGGTACCATGGTGCTGCAGTCAGGAGAAGATGGAACAAGGGCTGAGTTTTTGGAGG
>JAGCMR010000286.1 GCA_017646305.1 Spirochaetaceae bacterium | reverse complement strand
CCTTTGAGATTCCCCTCATTGCTTCCAAGATGGCAAAAAGTGGCAAGTACGATGCTGTAATCTGCCTTGGAGCCGTTATCCGTGGGAGCACCACTCACTACGACTATGTTTGTAGCGAAGTTTCTAAGGGAATTGCACAGGTTTCCCTTTCCAGCCAGATTCCCGTAATGTTTGGTATCCTCACCACCGAGAACATCGAGCAGGCCATTGAACGAGCTGGTACAAAGGCTGGTAACAAGGGCTACGACTGTGCTCTTGGTGCCATCGAAATGGTAAACCTCATCAAGGAAATCGAAGCATAACAATCAAGTTTATCACTTGTCCTGGTAGTGGTTCTTGCACTGGTAGATTTTGATGCAGCCGTCTTCAATCTTGTAGATAAGACGGTTCTTCTCATCAATCTCCCGACTCCATCACCCGGACAAGTTCCCTTTTAACGGTTCTGGATGGCCAAGCCCCGCATTGCCGTTGCGGTCAATGTCGGCAAGCAGCTTACCATTCCCATTCACTCGGATGCCTAGTATAAAACAGGTTGAATATGAAACCCACCGTAAAGGAATGTTTCAGCAGCATAGTGTCGTTGCGGGAAATGAACAGGGGCTTTATCCCGGCTGTCAGCACCAGACTCCGAGACAACCAAAAATCTATGTTCAAGGGATAGGACAAGCCAAGGCCAAGGTAGTTGGTGTGGGCAGCACCCCCTTGGTCTGGCAGCCATCGCTCCCACAGAAGGGTCAGGGCAATGCCTCCCCGCAGTCCAAACCGCCAAAAGACCAGACCGAACTGAACGAGCAGCGGGTCGAACTCATGGTAGTGGTAACGGCCTCCATTATGCTCCACCGAGTTGAAGCTGTATCCGCTGGAAAAGACGCAGCTAAATGGCATCAAATTGACACCCAACAGTGAAAGCCGGCCTCCAATCCCCGCTGGCGCGGCTAAGGCTCCCTTGTGGGAGAAATTATAGGTGGTATAATTGTAATACACATTGACAGAGGAGTTTACCCCATTAGCCCCCCCTCCCAGAAAACAATCCTCCCAAAAGAACCCTCCCAAACCATCCCAAAAGCCCACGGTCTCAGGCTTGGGGCTCACGGCCTGCTCTGGGAATACCAAGCTACCCACAACCAACAAGACAAGCGGCAGCACAAGCTTTCTCATCAGTTTCATCCATTGCTCCTTGTAGCGAACGCAATCCTATATAAATAGGTAGAACATGAGTCCCACCGTAAAGGAATGTTTCAGCAAGATAGAACTGCCATTGGCAATGAACAGAGGCTTGACCCCGGCTGTCAGCAACAGGTTCGGATTCAGCCAAAAGTTCATGTCCACAGGATAGGACAAGCCAAGGCCAAGGCAGTTGGTGTGGGCAGCACCACCTTGGTCCGGCAGCCATCGCTCCCACAGAAGGGTCAGGGCAATGCCTCCCCGCAGTCCAAACCGCCAAAACGGGAACATGTCAATCTGAAAGATTAGCGGGTCGAACTCATGGTAGTGGTAGCTGCCTCCATTAAGCTCCACAGAGTTGAAGCTGTATCCGCTGGAAAAGACGAATCCAAATATTTCAGCCCAAGCTACCCACGAAAGCCGGCCACCAATCCCCGCTGGCCCAGCCAAGGCCCCCTTGTCGGAGAAATTGTAGGTGGCATAATTGTAGTGCACATTGGCGGAGACCCATGTCCAACCCGTTATTTCTTTATCCAGACTGAAAAAATCACCCCAAAAGCCCACGGTCTCCAGCTTGGGACTCACGGCCTGCTCTGGGAATACCAGGCTGCCCACGACCAACAAGACTAATGACAGCACAAGCTTTCTCATAGTGTTTTTCTCCTGCACCTTGAAGACATTACACCCTACCTAATTCACCAAAATCTTTTGTAATTATATCATCACCTAACGCAAAATGAAAGAACCCAAGAAATTCCTCCTTTTCCAGCCAGACTCAGCAAAGCTTAGGCCTGTTTGCGGGGAGGCGTTTTTAATACACAGGCTACTTATTGCAAAAGCTGGAAGCGATGCAAGTTGATTTATTTGTCCTGGTAGTGGTTCCTGCACTGGAAAATCTTGATGCAGCCGTCCTCAATTTTATAAATCAACCGGTTTTTCTCGTCAATTTCACGGCTCCACCAGCCAGCCAGATTCCCCTTCAAGGGCTCAGGATGGCCAATTCCCTCGTTCCCGTTGCGGTCAATATCGGTAATCAGTGCATTGAGCTTCCTGAGCGTCCTTTTATCCTGGGTCTGCCAATACAAATATTGTTCCTAGGCATCATCTGTCCATATTTTATCCACTACTACACCTCAATTAAATCATGTTTTGTAAATTTGAGTTTCCCTTCGTCATCAAGCCGCTTGAGCTCCTCCAAATGGCGGATATTGGCCTCGTTGTAAAAATCATCTGGCTCCTTGGCAGAAAGCTCAAAGGGAATTTTCTCCTCCTTGATGACAGTCTTCACAAAAACATTGAAGGCAGTGGATACTGAAAGTCCGATTTTTTCGCAGATGCGAGCGAATTCGATTTTGTCGTCGTTGTCTAGTCTGATGGTTACGTTTGCCATGATTATACTCCTGAAAAGATTTCTCCTTTCAATATACCATCAGAATCTGTGCAATTCAAGTGCAATAGATGGGGATTT
>JAGCMR010000285.1 GCA_017646305.1 Spirochaetaceae bacterium | reverse complement strand
CCAAAATCTACAAGGCTCGAGGATTAGGCTGGACAAAGGTGGCTGGAACAGCTGATGCACCTGTTTTTGAAGGTGGTATTGCTAAATTTTTTGAAGGACAGGCTGCCGTGGTATGCGAAAAGCTGGGAGCAAAGGCTGGAGACTTGTTGCTCTTTGTTGCTGACCAGAAGAAGTCCGTGGCTTGTACTGCCTTGGGTGCTGTTCGCAGTCGCTTAGGTAAGGACTTGAACCTGTATAATCCTGATGAGTTTGCCTTTGCATGGATTGTAGACTTCCCCATGTTCGAGTGGAACGAGGAAGAAAACAAGTGGGACACTGCCCACCACATGTTCACCATGCCTCAGGAAAAATATCATGCTACACTGGAAAGTGACCCAGGTAGCGTAAAGGGTGACTTGTACGACTTGGTTCTCAATGGCTACGAATTGGCTTCTGGTTCCATCCGTATCCACGATCCTCAGCTGCAAAAGCGAATCTTCCAGATTGTAGGCTTTGATGAGGCTGAAGGCCAGAAGAAATTCGGCTTCTTGACCGAGGCCTTCAAGTATGGTGCTCCACCTCACGGAGGAATTGCCCCTGGATTGGACCGCTTGGTAATGCTGATGTGTAAGGAAACTTCTATTAAAGAAGTTATCGCCTTCCCCAAAACAGCTTTGCTCAAAGCCCCATGGACGATTGTCCCTCCGAGGTTGACCAAAAGCAGATTGATGACTTGCATTTGATTATCAAGGATATCTAAAAAATCAGGTTATCTTGAGATAGTGTCTGTCTTGGGATAGTTTCTATCTTGAGATAGTTCCTATCTTGAGATAGTTCCTATCTTGAGATAGTTCCTATCTTGAGATAGTTCCTATCTTGGGATAGCCTGCTAAAAAAAAAGAAAGCGTGGATTTCAGGTTGAACACAACACTGATTTCCACGCTTTTTTTGTGCCTGAGCTTTATGCTGGGCTGCAGTTAGATGCTAATGTTTACCATAGTGGCCACTTGAGCCGACTGGGCATACACGCTCTTACTGTGGCGATAGGGATTAGTTACTGTAGATAATCGCTCCTTTATTTGACCAATGTGCATCTTCAGCAAATTACGGTTGGACTGATTTCGCTCCAATACCTGTTGCTGAAGGCGCTCCAAATCGGCCTGTAAAATAGGAATATCTGCTGCATCTCCATAGCCATTGCTGACACGTTCTTGATACATGAGCTCCATAGGCTTAATAACCTTCTGCAGGCTGATGATGTGGGACGCAATCTGCTGTTCAAGCTCGGTATGAGCCAACAATGACTGGGTATTTTCCTCTTGGATCACCTTGCTTTGAGATTCCAGTACAAGAAGATACTCTCGAAACTTTTCCCGTTGTTGCTCCAATAAGGAACGAAAACGACGGAGAATGGCAGTTCGTTCATCAATTTCAGCCTGAGTCAGTTCCATAGGCCTTACCCGTTAATATCAATACCGTTCATCACAGGAGCAGGTTCTCTTCCTGCCTCTGTGGCAGCTTCTGCCCAAGCATCTCTCAACTGCATCAGCATATCCTGGATGAAGGTAATCTTTTCCCGATCGTGGCTGATAGAGATGTTCAGCAGCTCCTGATTAAAGTAGATGTATAGTGACATTAAATTCTTTGAGATGTCTCCACCAGCATTCATGTCCAAAGAAATCATCAACTCGGTGATAATTTCCTGTACCTTTACGATATGCTTGGAGAACTGCTCAATATTCTGAGCCTCAATTTTATTGCCACCCATGAGATAGGACACAGCGTAGCTTAGCTGACGGATTGCTTCATCGTAGAGCATTACAACGAGCTTTCCTTGACTGGCTGTTTTTACGCCTGTGTCACGATAGGCGCCATAGGCACCATAAGGTTGACCGTAACCCATATTTACCCCCCTACAGTTGCTCCTTTAAATATCGGAGTGGTAAAATCGCCCTTTAGTTTTAATTTAAAAAAAACACAACAGTATCGACTATTCTCTTTTTTTTTCGTATATTCTTATTGTGAGGTTAAATAATGAGCAATCCTAATGATAAAGATAATAAAAATGGCAAGAAACCGGAGCAAGATCCCTTTGATTTTTTCAAATTGTCTCCCGATTCAGGAAATAAAAAAGGTGGTGGTGGAAAAAAAGGTTCTTCTTTTCCCTTCTGGCTTATTATTTTAATCGTTGTGGTGGCTGGTGGTATCATCAATATGATTCTTTCCTCTCAGCCAGACAATTTGATTCCTTTCTCCGACTTTAAGGCTATGATTCAAAACGGTCAGATTACCCGTGTTGATATTGGTGAAACCTATTTTACTGGCTATTTAGGTAATGCTGTTGCAGAAGAGACACCTTCTTCTGGCTTAAATCTTTTTAGCACTCCTACTGCAACTACAAGTAATTCCGTTCGAACTGCAGGAATCTTAACAGAAAGCTTTTTGCAGCTACTGGACACTGCAGGTGTTTCCTACGAGGTGGTAGCAAAGCAGAATGGATTTTTAACCCAGTTGCTGGTAAACCTAATTATTCCCTTTGGCTTTATCTTCCTGATGTGGATGTTCATCTTCCGCAAGATGGGTGGTGGCCTTGGTGGAAGCATTTTTTCTGCCGGTAATTCCCGTGCCAGTGCCGTAGAAGAAGGCTCCATTGTAACTCGATTTTCCGATGTGGCTGGTGTTGATGAGGCCAAGGAAGAGCTGGTAGAGGTGGTGGACTTCTTGAAATCACCTGAAAAATACACAGAAATCGGTGGAAAGATTCCCAAGGGTGTGCTTTTGGT
>JAGCMR010000284.1 GCA_017646305.1 Spirochaetaceae bacterium | reverse complement strand
ATCCTTTACAGCAATAATGTTTACATAGGGGGAATCAGCTCCCTCTACAAACAAGCCGTCTACACTGGCAATAAGACCTGCAGGAATTGCGTAGTTACCATTGATAACAGCTGCATCTACGTCAGCCAAGATACGAGGCATAGTAGCTGCTTCCAGCTCGGTGAACTTAAGGTTCTTAGGGTTTTCTACAATGTTGATGGGGGTAGCAGTGATTCCTGCAGCAGGGTCAAGCTTAATGAGACCAGCAGACTGTAACAAGAGCAATGCACGTCCCTCGTTGGTGGGGTCATTGGGAATGGCAACAGTAGCACCATCAGCAAGCTCTGCCAAGGACTTTACCTTCTTGGAATACAAGGCCATGGGCTCAATGTGAATTCCACCAGCGTTTACCAAGTGATAACCACGCTCCTGGTTGAAGGAATCCATGTAGGGCAAGTGCTGGAAGAAGTTAGCATCAATCTGGCCACTTTCCAAAGCCTCGTTAGGAGTTACATAATCTGTGAACTCCATTACCTTCAGGGTAATTCCCTGAGCAGCCAAGTCATCTACCACCAATTTGAGCATTTCAGCGTGGGGCTCTGGTGTAGCACCAACAGTCAATACGTTGGCAGACTTGTCCTTGCCACCACCTGCAAAAAGGCTGGCAGCAACCAACAACACAGTTAAAGCAGAAATAATCTTCTTCATGTAATTATTCTCCTAAAATAATTTTTCTAATCCTATTGAATTAGTATGAATTACTATATAACCAAAACTCCCCAATCTTGTCAAGCAAGGAAGGGACTTTATGGTACAAGACTTCCATCTACCGCTTTGCCATAAGTCTGGCACTAATGCGGGAGCCAATAAGCTGAATCACCTCTACCATAATCAAAATAATGATAACAGCAGGAATCATTACCATGGGCTGGTTTCGCTGATAACCGTAACGAATGGCCAAATCTCCCAATCCGCCACCACCGATGGCTCCAGACATGGCAGAATAACCAATGAGGTTAATAATGGTAAGAGTAACACCAGATACTAATGAGGGCAAGGCTTCTGGCAACAATACCTTGATAATAATCTGGGAGTTGGTGGAGCCCATGGCTCGTGCAGCCTGCACTACTCCTGGGCCAACTTCCTTGAGAGCAGTCTCGATGATTCGGGCTACAAAGGGGGCTGCGGCAATAGACAGGGGAACGATGGTGGCTGCAGTTCCAATGCTGGTACCGATAATCAGACGAGACAGAGGAAAGAGCAGAATCATCAGAATCATAAAGGGGAAGGACCGCAGGGCATTTACAATGCGGGTCAAAACCTGATACAAGATGGGCTTGGGCATGATGCCAGTGACAGGGTCAGTAACGCAAAGCAAGATTCCCAAGGGCAAGCCCAAGAGGATGGAAAACACGGTGGAGGTAAGCACCATGGCTAAGGTTTGGAGGGTAGAAGGCCACACCAATGACATAATGGTAGAAAAATTCATACAAACTCCTATTTCAAATCGATTTGAAGGAAAAGTTTAAACCTACAAAGAAAAATCTTAGGCTTAAGCTTCTTCCACAATAACACCCTGCTGCCTAAGGAAGGTTAAGGCAGCTTCCAATTCACTTGGTTCCCCATAAATATCCACCAGCAAGGTACCGATGTCATGGGCTTCTGTACTGGCAGCACCATCGTGTTTTTGATCACCAGCGATAATATGCTGAATACCACCAGCTCGAATATTGAACTCCACCTTAAACTGATGGGCCATACGGCTTAAAACAGGTTCTCCTGTAAGCTGATTTATAAATCGCAGGAAATACTTACCACCTTCCTGAGACCAACGCACCAAGCCCTGCTCCTGTTCCTCTGGCATGACACTGAGGTTTGCAAGGAAGTCCTTGGTAACAGCAGACTGAGGATGGGAGAAAATCTGGGAAACAGAGCCCTCCTCCACCACGGCACCTCCCTCAAGCACTGCAACGTAATCACAGGCATCACGAACAACCTCCATCTGGTGGGTAATCATCACCACCGTCAGCTGCATTTTCTGCTGGATTTCACGAATCAAGGACAAGATGGAGCGAGTTGTCTGAGGGTCTAGGGCACTGGTGGCCTCGTCACAAAAGAGGATATCAGGCTTGTTGGCCAAGGCACGGGCAATGGCAATTCGCTGCTTTTGACCACCGGAAAGCTGGCTAATGGGAGAATTTCCTCGGTCAGCAAGTCCCACCAATTCCAGCAGCTCCGCTACCCGCTCCTTGATTTGGCTTTTGGGAGTACCACAAATCTCCAAGGGATAGGCAATATTTTGGGCGGCAGTACGGGAGGAAAAAAGATTGAAGCTCTGGAAAATCATTCCAATACGGCGACGGCGCTGAATCAGAGCCTCATCCTTCAGATGATCCACCTGCTGCTCATCGTATAAAACGGAGCCTGAGTCAGGTTCCTCCAAGAGACTAATGAGCCGCACCAAGGTGGACTTTCCTGCCCCACTTTTACCGATAATCCCATAAATGCTGTTGGAGGGAATAGTGAGGCTTACATCCCGAACTGCATGAACTGCCCGGCTAGCAGCATCAGCGTCACTTTTTGAGCTAGACTTTCCACCAGGAACAGAATAGGTACGAACAAGATTTTTTAGTGTGATTTGCACAAAGTACCACCTTAAAATAGATTCGGCAATTATACTTTATAGAATGGAATAAATCAATGTAGGCTACAACAATAAAAAAACAGCCGGGAATGTGAAGTTCACTTCAGCCCCGGCCGCTTTTAGAAAAAAAGTAAAATTAGTATGTCTTACAGATAGGCTCGAAGGTGTCTACCTTCAGTGAAGCTCCACCAATGAGACCACCGTCAATGTCGCTCTGTGCCAAAAGGGCTGCAGCATTACCAGCGTTCATAGAACCGCCGTACTGAATAGTGGTGGCGTCGGCAACATCCTTGCCAAACATGTCAGCCAAAATTCCACGGGTAAACTTGTGGATAGCCTGGGCATCTTCTGGAGTAGCAGTCTTTCCTGTTCCAATGGCCCAAACTGGCACGTAAGCAATGGTAACCTTCTTCATCTGTTCAGCAGTTACATCAGCCAAGCCCTTGCGAGTCTGCTCTTCACAAACAGCCTCAGCCTTTCCAGCTTCACGCTCTTCCAGAAGCTCTCCAATACAAAGAACTACATCCAATCCTTCTTCCAAGGCCAGCTTAACCTTCTTATTGATCATGGCGTCATCTTCTTTATAGATGTGGCGGCGCTCGGAGTGACCAAGAATCACTACCTGAACTCCCAAATCCTTTAGCATGGCAACAGAAACTTCTCCAGTGTGAGCTCCAGAAACCTCTGTAGACATGTTCTGGGCTCCCAACAAGATGTTTGATCCCTTAACCACCTGGGAAACAGCATCCAGATTAGTGAAGGAAGGAGCAATCATGTACTTGTTCTTTCCGTCCTTAAGGGCCTCTACCAATCCCTTGGCCAATTCAACGGCCTCGCCCTTAACCTTGTTCATCTTCCAGTTACCAGCAATGTAGTATTGTCTCATGGCAAATCTCCTCTTAAAACGAGTATACATCTATTTGGCCCTTGTGGCAATGGAGGCATCGAAGCTATTCTACAGCTGTGTACCAAATCCCGGAACTCCTTCTCTGGTAGCAGAACCACCCTCGAACATTTGACGAGCAGTTATTTTTTCTCCGTACTTATTCCAATAAACATCCCTTTTAAGATAAAGCCAAAACAAAGGTGTTTCAAATTTTTCATCTGGAAGTACATCAGTAGCGTCTAGAGAAGAAGCCAAAAGACTTCCTCTTCCTGTAGCCTTTGCCTTATTCATAAGATCCATTACAAAAGTAACAACCTCATCATTTTCAGAAGTAAAATCTTTTACAAAACTATCCGTGTTAGGATATTTTTTTTCACCATTTTGTAACACTGGAGAAATATCCTTAATAGCAGAGTTCAAACTTTGTCCACAATGAATCTTGTATAACAATAAATCTAATCCTGTAGCAATGTCTTGGGGAGCCATAGATTTTTTTCCAGAAGCTAAATATCCAAGATACATAGTTGCCAAATATCCCGTACGATATATAGATTGCGAGGAATCACCTGTCAGAGGATATGTATCCAAAAACTTCTTAATATATTTTTCTTCCATTGCATCTAAAATGAGATTTTTTGTAATTTCTTTCCAAATAATCCCTGTTCCGCCACCAGCAGCTTCTGCCGTACCTTCTATGAACCACTGAGGAAAGGTATCGGTCCTTAAATCTTCCAATTCAGAAGATCTTCCCATAAATCCGCAAGTTAAAGATTCACACATAAGTGCATGCATCATTTCATGGATAATATGGGACTCTAACTCTAAACGAGAATAAGCTGGCAATGAACTATCATCATTCCAATCAAATTTTTTATATTTCACCAAAAGGCCATATTGCATATGCACAGGCTCATCAGGTGTATTACCTCGAGCTTCATTAGCGGAAAATGCTGCAACCACAGAATCATCTGTATCAGGATTTAACACTACTCCTATTCCGACCTCGTAATAATCCTTTGCCATCCAGCCAAAGGTTTTGGGAAAGGTAGCTATCAGTTTATTTACAGACTGAGGAACAATTTCATCTCGTAAAATTTGGAGTAAATGCAATACATTGGGAATATCTTCATCCTTCTGACCCCATAAAACATTTTTAAGATAGGAATTATCACTGGAAATTTCCTGCATTTTATTGTATTGGTAATCTGAAAGTACTGCATTGCTTAGAGTGGAAGGTGTACTTACAGGATTTGAAGGAGAAGTAGCTGGTTCTGATGGTGAATCAGAGGCAGAAGAGCCAGAAACCTCATCAATGAAGGTTGGATCAAGCACTTGAGAACAAGCAATTAAAAAGAAAAAAACACAGATCGCAATAACAAGTAGCTTCAAACTTAGTTTACCTTTAAAAAATCTTTTCATGACAGTTTTCCTCTTAGAAGTAAAATGCTTACAAGATAAGCATATACTATCATGAGTAATTACAAAAATCAACCGTCTTTAGCACGAGCCTATTCTAAAAACTTATTGTACTCAGCCAAGGCTTCCATAATCTTTTGATACAGAATACGGCTTTTTTCCAAGGTGGCTCGCTGGGGATTGGATGAAAGACCGGCTTGTTCATAGAGCATGTCCAGCTGCTGTTGGCTGGGAAAGGCCAAGGCGGCACTTTCGTGATACGGACTAGTACGAATAGCTTGGTCAATGGCGGCCAACTGAGAAATTATCCTGCTAAAGGCTGCTTCAAAATTAGGTCCATCCTGAAGCACTAAGGTTTCCTGACACAGAGATAAGCCTTTGCGGGCAGCCTTGTAAAGCTGGAACAAACCATCTTT
>JAGCMR010000283.1 GCA_017646305.1 Spirochaetaceae bacterium | reverse complement strand
GGCATCGGCCCGGGCAAAATCCTTGGCCTTCTTGGCAACAGTTCGTTCATCTACCAGAGCTTGAATTTCCAAATCCTCTGGAGTCATTTCAGCTGGAGTAGCAGATTCTGCAGCCTTTTTTTCCTGATACAGGGCGGAAGCTCCCTCCAAGAGGCTCAAAGAAAGCACTCCATCCATGATTCCCACCAAAGAAAGGATTTCCTCAGCAGAAAGAGCTGCATCCTTAATGGCAACTTGCAAGGCAGAAAGTGCCTGAGGTGTAGCTAGGTCATTTTCCAAGGCTGTAGTAAATTTATCAAGATATTCTTGTCCCTTGGCAGAAATTGCAACGGCACCCTTTTCAGGAAGCTTTCCTTCGTTTTGTGCCAATACCTTTTCTACTCGCTGAAGCAGGGCTTTTCGGGCGTTCTTTGCACCCTCCATGGCGGTCCAAGAGAAGGCCACCTGGCTTCGGTAATGAGCTCCCAATAGGAAGAAGCGATAATCCAAGGGGTGGAAGCCCTTGTCCACCAAGCTCTGGAGGGTCAAGAAGTTGCCTGATGACTTTGACATCTTGCCAGCTTCCTGGTCTTCCTGGCCCTTTTCCTTTGCAATCACCAAGAATTCGTTGTGAAGCCAGTAATTGACCCATCGTTTTCCAGTAGCTCCCTCGGACTGGGCAATTTCGTTTGTATGGTGCACAGGAATGTGATCAATTCCACCAGTGTGGATGTCAATTTGCTCTCCCAAATACTTCATGCTCATGGCAGAACATTCAATGTGCCAACCAGGATAACCACGACCCCAAGGTGAATCCCACACAAGGGCATGGTTCTCGAACTTGCTCTTTGTAAACCACAGCACAAAGTCCTGGGGATTTTTCTTGTTTTGATCCACATCGATTCGTGCTCCAGCCTTCAAATCATCGAGATTTAGGCAGGCTAGCTTTCCGTAATCAGGGAAGGTGGAGACGTCATAGTACAGGTTTCCGCCGGACATGTAGGTGTGTCCCTTTTCTTCCAGCCGCTTGATAAGGTCAATCATGTCTTGAACATGCTCGGTGGCCTTACAAACAATGTCGGGACGGCGGATGTTCAGTCGGTCTATGTCGTTAAAAAAGGCATCGGTGTAGAACTGGGCAATTTCCAAAACAGACTGGTTCCGCTGCTTTGCAGTTTTTACCATCTTGTCTTCACCCTCGTCATCATCACCAGATAGGTGACCAATGTCAGTGATGTTCATGACGTGAGTAATGTCGTAGTTCAAGTAACTGAGGGTTTTGTCTAGAATGTCTAGAAAAACATAGGCTCGCAAATTGCCAATATGGGCATAATTGTATACAGTTGGTCCGCAACCGTAAAAACCAGCCTTGCCAGAATGAATTGGAACGAATTCTTCCATCTTTCGTCCCATGGTATTATATAATCGTAAAGCCATAAGCCCTCGCTTTTTCTCCTAAATTAAAGTATAATAATGTAACAACTATAGGATATAGAGCAGTTACCATGTATAATGTACGGAAAAT
>JAGCMR010000282.1 GCA_017646305.1 Spirochaetaceae bacterium | reverse complement strand
GGCTTCTGCCTGAGCCTTCTGAGCTTCTTGCTTTGCCTCGGTAGCTTCCTTCTGGGCGTCTCTCAGTTCCTGCTGCTCTTCCTTCAGCTTTTCAACTTCCTTGGCAGCTTCTTCCTGAGCTTCAATGGCCTTTTCTTCAGCCTGGTCAGCTTCTCGTTCCTTAATGTCTACCAAGTCCTTGCGGTCATCAATACCCATACCTTCATCCTGACGCATGGAATCAATAACATCCTTGCCGGAGATTACTGTGGTATCAACAGTTCCCAAGCCACCAGCAGTGGAACCAAGGGGAATAACAATCTGGCTCTTTCCAGGCCAATCCTGATAATTCAGGGCAAGACCTGCATGCTGGGCGGTTAAGTTGTCTGTTACAACGCTCTTATAACGAGTCTGGAAAACCTCCATGTTTCCACGATAAACAGCGTTATAAACAGTGATAAACACAGCAAGTGTCTGGGCATCTGCTTCTGAATAATCATAGGCAGCAACCAAGTAAGAAGCGATAATGTGACGCAGGTTTTTAATGTGGTCAACTGTAGCGTTTTCACCAATAAACAAAATGTCTGCATCAAGCTTTTCTTCAGTGGTTGGATCAACTGCATGAATTACATAGTAGCGGTTTCTAGCACCTGCTGTAGTGCTTGCATCACGACTTTGGGTAACAACATTTCCCAAGCCAGTACCAATACTTTTAATCTGATCCAATGTGTTGATTACAGCGTGGGGACCATTATAGTTAATGAACTCCACCGTATCCCCAGCAACACTGCGAATTTCAGGCTCGTTTACTTGTGCAAAAACAGGAATTGCAGCAAGGCTCAGAGCCATACTTACAAAGATAAGGGATAGTAATTTCTTTCTAGTCATCATTCCTCCATGATAAGATGCCTAAGCTCTTTTATCCTAAAGATTATATCACAGTTTTCCGATAAAGGCTACATTTCTAGTGTAATTATTTTTCTCATTGTAGCTGTTGCATGGATTTTTGTGGTGCTTTGTAAATTCTGGTTCAAAAGATACGACAGAATGTAGCGCCCCTTGGTAAAAAGGGCTGGCTTTCCCATAAAACGGCAAATTTCATAGGTGGCATCACACATAAGGGTACTAATTCTAGAATTAGCAATAAGAGAAGGTTTTTTCAGCAGGGACTCAATACTTTCTAGTAACTCAAAGGTTGGATCATAGGCAATTTTTGCCACTCCCTGTAAGGCAATAGACAGTACCGCTGGGTCATTTTCTGTTCTAATAATTCGAGCCAGCTCCTTGTTAAAGCAGCCAGACTGAAAGGATGACATCAGCTTGACGATTTCCTCATAATAGCTGAAATTTGCATCAAAAAAAGAGGTCTCAGGTAAATTGAGGGTTTGTACTGTATATTTTGAAAAAAGTCGAGAGGTTTCAAGATTTACCAATGCCAACCATTGACCTTCCTTATCGTTATACTTTCCTTCATCCAGAATATATTTCATTTCTTCCATCGAGCTAGAAGAAATAACAGGTCCAAAAAGGGTAGATGTGTCTTGAGGAATATTTCCTCGTTGGGCTGCTTCTTGAACATAGATGGGAAAGGAAAGACTTCTATTGTTCTTTTTTCCTTGGCTTGTGGTACCGATGTGCTGGGTAACGCGGTAAGCAGAAATTACCCAGGATCCTTGCTCCAACATGGCAAGATAGCCTTGAGGAAGATATACAATGTGGCTCCAGTTGATTGTTCCTGGCAAAGAGCTTGTCCAGAGTATGGTTCCATCAAGACCAACAGCAGCCGCCGTAGAGGTATCACAAAGCACGAGACTGTTTTTGTCAAAGGTTCCAAAGGCAATCTTATTTGTATCTACAGGGGCAGATGCAGAAAGGATGATGGTACCGTCTTGAGGATTCAAGTAGGTGACTGTGGTTTGCCCTCCAGATGGGGTAACAATGGCACAGACACTTTGATATTCATCAAGGTAGATACGGGCGGCAGCTGTACCATTGATGGAGCCAGCAGGCAAAACCCAGTGGTCATAGGTTTCATTTTTTGTAGATGAAACACAACCTACTGCACCGTCAGCAAAAAGCAACAAGGCTCCATATTTTGTTCCTATAGCAGAGGTAACCCTGCCACTAAAGGTTATTTCTTCAAGAATTATACCAAAGGGAGAATAGCGAAGGGCTGTGCTGCAGCCTTGCAGGGTTTTCTTTTGTATGTGAAGAATACTTCCATCTTCTAGCTCTATCAAGGGGATACCATTTGACTCACCTGCTGGTGTTGACCACTTTAAAACTCCATTAATTCCAAAACAAGCCACTTCACCAGGACATTGAACGTAAATACGTCCATCCCGTCCTTGGATTGGTGTGGAAATTACTTCTGCAGGAGCCTTTGAGCTCCACAGAGTTAATCCACTGGGATTAATAAGGGAAACGGAGTTGCCTCCAGAAATGGTAATCAAAAAATCTCCCGTTCCTGTACTGGAGTGGGGAGAAATTCTTGTGCCAGGGAGCCCCGCAAACCACATGAGTTTTCCAGATTCAGAGACAGCAGCCATGGTTCGTCCTTCCAGGGGAACCGCAAAACCATATTCAGTGATGATGGGATTTCCAACTGGAGCACCACCTACTACCAGCTGCCAGTTTGGTTCTATGGCTGGTTCCTCAGCTGTTTCTGCTGGGGTTACTGCCGTTTTTTTTGTTGATTTACTTGTTGTTTTGCTAGTAGTCTTTTGTGCAAAAATGAGAGAATTCTGAAAAAAAATAAGAAAAAGTAGTATGCTACATAAAAATTTCTTCATTATAGTGCTCCGATGGAAGTACTTACAATATCACAACAAACAGGAATAGGCAATGTATACAAATTAGAAGAAAATTTATCTTTGGATAAATGGTATTTTCAAACAATTCTTTCCAAAAATGCAAGGGTTTCCATGTGACCAGTGTTAGGGTAAAAATCCAAGAGAAAAAGCTTTTTAATGCTATAGCCTGCTTGAATTAGAGTTTTGCAATCTCGAGCTTGGGTGGCGGGATCACAAGAAAGATAGATAATATGAGGAATCTTACTGGTAGCTAAAAAATCCCGTAGTCCCTTTTCCATGCCGCTTCGTGGTGGATCCACAAAGGCCAGCTGTGGAGGATTTTGAGACACAATTCCTGGACCAAATTCCTTGGCCCATTTTTCTCCACTAATTCCATAGCTTTGGTGGCTTGTACCCCGTAGATTCTGCTCGGCAAAGACAATTGCATCACGATTATGCTCCACGAGGGTTACGGTATCAAAATAGTCTGCCAAAAAAACAGAAATGGTTCCCGCTCCACTATAAATATCCAAGGCATGGGTCAAAGAAGTTCCCTGTGCTTTGATTTCCTGTATATAATCAATCACAATGGAGATAGCCTTTTCTAATACCTCCAAATTTGACTGAAAGAAACCCCGTACATCAAAGGTTATGAGTTTTGCCTGACCGTGAGCAGGACTTAATTGTAGGCTACAGGTGGTGGTAGGGGAAAGGCTTGTGCCAGAAAAACGGTGCTTTACCTTGTCTTTTATTTTTCGATTTGTTTTTCCTGTGATTTTGGGGCCAGCCTGATTGGAACTCTTTTCATTGTCTGCAAAAAGTACCTTTTTTTCATCTTGAATTCGCTGGTCACCAAAAAGCTGGATTCGTCCATTTCCTCGCTGCTGTGGAGGGGTCTGCTGAAGCCAGTTATTGATTTCTGCTGTTCCGCAGGGACATTGGGTGATAAGAATAGGATTTTTGTTCATGCCCCGTTGTTGGAGCCCTCCATTGGTAAGCTGCATTCGGCATCGGTATCCGAGATTCCCTCCGCACACTGCTTCCAAAGGTGGAATGGTAATGCCTTCCCGCTGAAAAATATCCTGCAATACCTGTTTTCTCAGTTCTACCTGAAAATCTGGGGTCACGTGGAGCATATTGCAGCCACCACACTGACTGTAATAGGGACAAACTGGTTCAACACGATGGGGAGACGGCTCTAGAATTGAGATAATTCTTCCTCGGTCATAATCCTTGTGACTGGAAATAATTTCTACCTGGGCAACTTCTCCGGGAATCAAACCCGATAAAAAGAGAACCTTGCCAGAATCATCTACCGATTCAGCAAGGCTATCTCCTCCAAAAACGAGTTTTTTTGCAGTTACAATAAAATCTGCCATGAAAATTACAGGGTAACTTCTGTGGAAATTGCTGTTCTCATTCCCTTGTTTTGGTATTCAATGAGGAAATGATTTCCAATGTCATCAAAGCCTTCTACATTGGAGGTACAATCAGTAAGCAAGGTGATTCGTGAGGCTGGAATGTACACACACAAGTCTCTGATGGTATGGGAAATACAGTGAGACAGGGCTTCTCCAGCTACAAAAATATCCTTATTCTTTAACTTATCTATGAGATTAAAATTGATTCGAGTGGAAGGGTCGGATGGATCTGGAACTTCAGCCTGGATGGCACTATAATGCTCTGTCATGGGATTACTGGCCTTTGTTACAAAATCAATAATACGTCCAGGCTTATGCTGCTCCCAAGTACGGACAGCCGTCAAAAGCTCTGCTTCAATACAGGCTCCTGATGTTGCCAAAAGACAATGAGGTGGCCAAATAGTAAGTACATACCGACCACGTGTTTCCAGATTAATAAGGTAGTCTTCTACACGTTTGCTCAAGGCAGGATCTGCTGGATGATATTTTCCAGAAACAAAATCTGCATGTGTAATGAGGGTGTTTACTGCTGGTGGATTGCCGTTTGCATCCTTCCAAAAAATTGGATGAGCAATATGATAGAATGGATGCATATCCATAGTGATATGGATAGAATCAATTTCATCTATGTATTTATAGATAAACTGAGAAATTCGTTGACAATCTTGTTCAGCATTTTTTATGTACATGGATCCAGAGGGACTGCAAAAATCATTTTGAGGATCCACAATTAATAACTCAATACCCATAATCAATATGATAGTTAAAAAGAGTAAAACTGTCAAATAAAATTGTTGTCAAAACATCATTTTATTAAGAATTACCTTCCAGTTTTTCTAAAAGACCTCCAAAAAGGGAAACTACAAAGCACATTGCTGCACTTCCTACAGTTGCCAGTGCCAAGTATTTGAGAATAGACAAGACATTTGAAAAAACTTCCATACAAAACTCCTCTGTGTTTTTTGTTATGTTAAACTAGAAAATAAAAGTTAATGGGAAATAAGAAATAGATAAAAAAAACATTAAAACATTTAACTATTTTTTGATGGAAATAGTTAAAAAATTATCATATATTTCATTCTCTTGTATGAAATTGTATTTTACAGTACAGTGGAGGCATGAATCTTGAGGCATTTGTTTTAGGTTGTGGGGGCATGATGCCCTTGCCTTACCGTCATCTTACTTCTGTGTTG
>JAGCMR010000281.1 GCA_017646305.1 Spirochaetaceae bacterium | reverse complement strand
TGCAAATCTACCACGGCAACAATTTTGTCTTCTTCTGAAAAAGTCAGTTGTTTTAGCAATAGTTCAAGCTCAGCTAGACTTTCTGCTTCTCCTATAACAGTCCAGTCAGAATTTTCCAACAGATAGGTTGTCACTCCCTTTCTGAGCATTTTATGGTCATCTACTAGAATAATCTTGTTCATAAAGCCAGTGTACCACAGAACAGCTTTCCTGTGACTAGTGTTGACTTGTATAAAAATAGTGGGTCAACTCATGGTTTTTCTTAAAGCCAACTAACTTTTATAATTGATGAAAAAAAAATATAGTCTTATCAACTTAATTTTTTAGGAGGAACACTATGATGTTCAAAAAGAAAAGTGTAATGGCTTTACTTGCCGTTATGTGTGTGGTTGTTGTAAGTACAAGCTTTGTTGCTTGTAGCAATAATGAATACGACAAAGCTCTGAAGTCTTACGAGAAAACTGTTGTTGCTATAGAAAAAGCTGCAAAGTCAAACAACACGAAAAAATTGCTTAAGCTTAGCGAAAAATTTGAAGAACAGGGAAAGGCCTTAGATGTCTTATTTGAGGAGAATGAGCATTGGACAGAAGAGCAATGGGAAAAATATGTAGAATTGTATGAGCGTTCCATGGAGGTGATCTTGGATTTTGATTACGGTTTTTAAGTAATTGTAGTACGAAGATTTCACGGAGTATGCTCTATAAGATTTTTTGTACTAAATAATTATCTTATCCAAAATTTTTTTAGGAGGAACTTATGTTCAAAACAAAACTTACCGCTATCATTGCCTTGGTTCTGATGTTGGTTGCACAGGCTTCTTTAACTGCTGAAAGTAAAAGCCGTAAAGAAATTGACAAATTTCTGAAGTCTTACGAAAAAACTGTTGTTGCTGCAGAAAAAGCTGCAAAGTCAAACAACATGTCAAGTTTGTTAAAGCTTCAGGGAGAAGCTTTAAAGCTGACTGAGGAGTTAGAGGATTTTGAGGATAGTAGTGATTGGACAGCGAAGGATAGTGAAAAATATCTGGAACTGACAAATCGTTATACTGAGGCTATGATGTCCTTGTCCAATTCAACACCTTCGCTTGATTTTGGTTCATTCAGTTTTTAAGTAATTGTAGTACAAGGACCTTACCGAATACTCTGTAAGGTCTTAACAGTCCTTGGGGTGGTTTGCTGCCCCAAGGGGCTGGCAGTGGTGGGGAGATTCCGCTGCCACTGGGTATTAAGGTTGTTTTATTTAGAGGAGGAAGAAGAAATGCAGGGAGAATTAAGTCAACTTGTAAATGATCTAAAAGAAAATCCTATGCTGGGGCTGTTTCAAGCAGGTAATGAGCTAGTTCATAGCAATCTTCTGGCTTGGATTTTAGAGTATAATAACGATCAAGTTATTTCCCAAAAACTTAAATCCCATTTGTCTATTCCCCAAGAACATCGTATTAAAAAAGTTTTCCGAGAAAAATATAATTTTGATATACTCATAGTCCACGGCCCTGATGAACAGGTTGAAAATTCAGATAATATAGGCTTTGTTGTAATAGAAAATAAATTTAAGTCATTGCCTACCATAGGTCAGTTAGAAAAATATACTAAAGAAATTAATAGTAACACTTTAAGTCCTTACAAAAAAACAAAACTTAATTCACAGAATACAAAAAAGGTTCTTTTTGCCCCTCAAATCTTTTTAGCTCCTTTTTTAAAAGAAACAAAATGGGTTTTTTGGTCTTACGAAGACTATCTTGAAATTATAAAAATTTATGTTCAAAACCAAGGACCAGAAGCAGTAGTGTTCTCTAAATATGTAGAAATGACTCAGACTATTTTGGACATTGGAAATCGTTATATAAAAGCCGATAGAGAGAAAAATCTTTGCTCTCCAGACAAGGAGAATATTAAAAAATTAGAGGAAATTCGTTTAGATAGTCTGTATCAAAAAATCTGGTACAGCTGCGTCATGGAAGAAATGAATATGAATATTCCTGTATCCCCATTTCGCTATGTTACAGAATTCTCCCACAATGAGGGAGTCTGGAGCTGGAAATCTACCACAAACAGAAACGGAGTAATGGCATGTTTGCAAATTCAAGCTAAAAATGTACGCATTGCCCTAGAACCCTTCTATCAAGATGGAGGAAAAAATCCTGCACCAAAAACATCAACTCGCAAAAATCAAGATCAAAAAGAACTTTGTAGCAATGTATTTAATTGGTGTGCACCTATTATAACGTCTATTGCAGAAAAATATAGGTCAGCCTTTACCGACACCGGCATAGAAAAATGGTGGGATGGAGAAGAACTAAAATCTTTAGATACCTTATGGGAAGGAAAATCCATAGATTTTACAAAAAAAACTGGAGGTAGCAAACCACAGTGGGATCCTCTGTATCATTTTGGTGATTTTATATACCTACAATTAAAATTAAAAGAAAATTGTACACGAAACACCTTAAAAAAAATTATTTCTTTTGCTTTGAAAGAAATTCAACGCAATCTGGAAAAGATAGCGATTGTAAAATTTTAGAAAACGCTCATAAGTTAGTGGAAATTAAAGCAATTATATGTGCTTTAAGATAGAAAAGGAGTTTGTATGTTTTGTCAAAATTGCGGAAATCAGTTGGGTGATGGTGCAAAATTCTGCTCTAATTGTGGAACTGCTACAGGTTCCGTCTCTGGGAATTCTCCTTCCCAACGAAAAGAAGAGTATGTAGGGGTTGTAAAAAAATGTCCTAGCTGTGGAAGTCCAATGCAGAGTATGGATGCAGTATGCACCTCCTGCGGACACAGTTTTACCAAGGGAAATACCTTCGATTCTATAAAAGAATTTTCATCAAGGCTACAAGAAATTTCCGCTGGAACCCTTACTGAAGATGATAAGGATCGTGGAAATACGCTTTATTTACTTACCTATTTCCTTTGGATACTCCTTTTCCTTCTAGTAATGTTTACTGCCGAAGGGTATTATTTAAGTCTTCTTGGAGTACCTGTAATCTTAGCTGTTATACTGTTGGTAATGCCCCCAATTACAACACAGGAACAGCAGAAAATTGATTATATTACAGCATTTCCCATTCCGAATGATAAAGAAAGCATTATTGAATTTATGATGCTAACACAATCATTCATTAAAGATGTCCTCTTCATTTCTCTATTTTTTTCCTCTGACAGTAAACGCACTAAACGTATGAACAAAGTCTGGAAGAAAAAATTTCAGCAGGCTAGTGCAAAGGCAAAAATGCTTCTCAAGGATGATCCTGACTCTATGGAAAAGATTGCTCTCATGGAAGCAGAAATTAAGTAATAGGAGAAACCATGGGATTGTTCAACAAAAAAAATGAAGGCGGATTAATGGATGTTATCCGCTGCGATGAGGCCAGCTACCTCATCTGGAAATGGCGACCAAATGGACAGGCTGCTGATTCTACCAAAAAGGAAAATTCTATTCGGTATGGTTCTAGTCTGCGAGTAAAAGAAGGTGAGGTGGCTATTTTTGTGTATCCACAAAAAGATGGTACACAAATGGATCACATTCTTGGTCCTTATGATGAAACTATCAAAACTGCTAACTTTCCCATTTTGTCTAGTATTGTGGGTGCAGCCTTTGGTGGTGCAAGTCCTTTTCAGGCAGAAATATATTTTATAAACCTGGCTGGTGTTATTCAAACCCAATTTGCTGTTCCATTCTTTGAGGTTTATGATCCTCGTTTCTTGGATTATGCTGTTCCTGTGGCGGTTCGTGGTACCATTAGTTTTTCCATTACGGACTACAAGGAATTTATCAAGCTTCATCGTCTCATTGACTTTGACTTGAATACATTCCAAAAGCAAATCAAGGATGGTGTAATAAAATACGTAAAGGGTGTGGTAGCCAATATTCCTGGAGAAAACAATATACCTGTAATTCAGCTAGAACGAAAAATTTTACAGATAAACGAGGTTGTAGAACAGTATCTGAAGCCTCGTCTTGCCAAGGATTTTGGTGTCAGTCTTTCTGCTATGGATATTGCCACAATTGAAATTGATAAGTCTAGCCAAGGATACAGGGAACTGAAGGCTGTAACTCAGGATATTACAACTCAAACAGTACAGGCTCAAGCTGCAGTAAACATAACTCAAATGGAAGAAATGCAACAGGTTCAAATGGAAAATCTTGCAGAATCTCAACGCATCCAGCGAGAAGAAATGCAGAGAGCCCAAAAGCTCCAAACAGAAAGCAGCAATCTTGCCGCACACCAAATCAATCAGCAGTCTGCCGTGGGTATTGCTGGTGCCCAAGCCTTTGGAGAAATGGGGGCTGCAGGGGGATTAGGAGTAGATATGGGCTCTGGTGGCGGCTTTAATCCCACAGCTCTTATGGCTGGAATGGCTGTAGGTGGGGCTATTGGACAGAACATGGCGGGAATGATGAACGGTGCTTTATCTGGTCTGGCTCAGCCTCAAATGGGAATGATGGCAGGAATGAATGCACAAGGAATGTCTCAAGCTGGTATGCAGCCACCACCAATAGGAGTTCCACCTCTTGGCAAACAGTATAACATTGCAGTAAATGGCCAAAGCACAGGTCCCTACGATATGCAAACTCTGGCTGGTTTTGTTGCCCAAGGACAGCTTACACCGCAAACCCTGGTGTGGTGTCAGGGAATGGCTGGTTGGCAGGCTGCTACCACGGTTCAAGAGCTTGCTTCTTTGTTTGCAGCTCCACCAGTGCCACCAGTACCACCAGTTCCTCCAGTGCCACCAGTGCCACCAGTTCCTCCAGTGCCACCAGTAAATTAACAAAAACGAACAGTAAAGGAGAGGGGAGAAAAATCTTCCCCCTTTCCTTTGCAAAGGAGACTTTTAGATGAAGGTTAATGTTGTATTTTTAGTTATTGCCCTTGCTATAGCAGGTTTAATTGGTTATGCCTTCTACTCTACCAATAAGGGTGAGGCGAATTGCGTATTGTTAGCAATTGGTTCTGGTTGTATGATTGCAACTTCTCTCAGTAGTAGCCTTGCAGTAAGATTTAAAGGCCGTGGTGGAACAGGCAATATCAAAATTGTGTCAGTTTTGTTTCTTTTAGTTTTTCTCATTAGTAATATAATCTTTGGCTTTATAGGAGTATCTGTTCCCGCATACGTAATTGTAAATGGTTTGCTTTTATTAGTGTATATCTTGATAGTATATTCTCTATACAGAGCCACAAAGTAATCATCCGTTATATCAAAGAGTATTCATCGAGCAGGGACAAGATCCTTGCTCGATTTTTTTTAATTTCCTCCTGAAAAACTGAGTCATGAGGAACTAAAAACTCTTGAATAAATCACCACGGGATTGTCTCAAGTAGCTCAAGTCCTGCTCCTAGGCTTTGCCAGAGACCGCTTTTGTGATAGAATAATTTTATGCGAAGAGCGTTTTGCCTTATTATTTTCCTATTTGTTGTTTTTGGTTTCCCCCTTCCTGCCCAAGACGAAATTTCCCTCGATCATATTGATAATCTTGATATTTATGATGATGAGCTGTTTTATCAGGAATGGTATCTTTTTTCTAATGCAGCAGATAAATTCTTTTCCATGTCTAGCTCTGATTTTACGCAGGAGCTGGTGCAAGATGAATCTTCCATAGAAGCTTATTATACTGCCACAAACCAATTTTTATCCGCCCTTAAATCATATCAAAATGCCTTGAGTATTTCCTATGCCATAGAACAGGATGTGTACACAAACGACATTCTTATGGGGTTGTTTTCGGCATTGGAAGACTCTTTGTTCATCCTAGAACAGGAAATATCTACAGAAGCTGAAACTGAGGTAAATCAAAAATTATTTGTTAAATATTCCTTGATACAAAAAGAAATGATTGGATTCTTTCATTTGTT
>JAGCMR010000280.1 GCA_017646305.1 Spirochaetaceae bacterium | reverse complement strand
TCCCTGTGCGGAAGAATCTCCCTTGACTCGCCCCTTGGCTGTTGTGGCTGATTCCTTTACTCATGCTGCAGATACTGAGTCAGCGTCCAAGAAGGAACTGGAGCATACTGGTTCCTTTGTAAAAACTGCTCGTAGCTGGCTTGTTCGTGCAGTGGAACGCTCTTGGAAAAAGCTCATGGCAGATTTGGCCTGTTGTAGCCAACGGGGACTTTCCGAGCGCTTCGATGGTTCTATCGGTGCTGCCACAGTATTATTCCCCTTGGGTGGACAATATCAGTCTACTCCTGAGGCTGGTATGGCTGCTCGTATTCCTGTGTTGGATGGAGAAACAAGCACTGTAAGTCTCATGTCCTATGGCTATGACCCACGGGTTGCCCAGTGGAGTCCTTGGCATGGTGGACAGGTTGCGGTACTTTCATCCTTGGCAAAGATTGCAGCTTTGGGTGGTAATCCTGCTACCTGTCGTCTCAGCTTCCAGGAGTACTTTGAGCGAACCATCGATGATATTTCCTGGGGAAAGCCTGCTGCTGCCCTGTTGGGAGCCCTAGAGGCACAAAAGATTTGTGGAACTGCCGCTATCGGTGGTAAGGATAGTATGTCTGGCTCCTTCCAAGAGCTAAAGGTTCCCCCTACATTGGTATCCTTTGCGGTAACTACAGAACATCAGCAACGAGTACGGGGCGGAAGCTTTGTGGCTGCTGGTCATACTGTATATTTGATTTCTGTACCCTATGGTGAAAGCCTTGACCCCAACTTTGAAATCTTTAATAAAAATGCTCAGGCTTTGTATCAGCTGGCAGATAAAGTTGCTGCAGCCTATCCTGTAGGTGCTGGTGGTATCGCAGAAGCTGTTACAAAAATGGCCTTTGGTAATAAAATCGGTTTGACCATGAAGGGGGCTATTCCCTTTGCAGCTGGCTTAACAGAAAAAGCTCTGCCTGCTGGAGCTGCAGCTCTCTTTGTTCCAGCCTATGGTTCCATCATTGTGGAAATGAATGAGCCTATGAGTGATGAAGACTTTGTTGCAGCTGGCTTTGTGGAAAATACAGTCTGGGAGCTTGGTAAAACAGTTGATTCACCAGTGATTTCTGCTGATTTATCTGGAATTGGTCTTGTTGCCGTTAAGCTTGAGGAATTGGAAGCTGCTTGGGAAGGAACCTTGGCCAAGGTATTTCCTCCTGTTTCTGGAGTGCAGCAGGAGCCTCTGCCTGGTTTTGCTACAGGTATCCACGAAAGTCTTCAGCAGGCTCGTGAAAAGGGACTTGATGCACAGACAAAGAAATCTGAGGCTATCACCATTCTCAAGGGAGCAAAGCCTCGAATCTTGTTGCCCGTATTCCCTGGAACAAACTGTGAGTTTGATATGAAGCGGGCCTTTCAGTTGGCTGGAGGTGAAGCAAAGGTTCTTGTATTTAGAAATAATACACCTGCTGCTTTGGCAGACTCCTTGAAGGAGCTGGCTACAGAAATTGGACAGGCTCAGATTCTTGCCTTCTCTGGAGGATTCTCCGCCGGTGATGAGCCTGATGGTTCAGGTAAGTTCATTGCCAATGTTATTCGTGAGCCAGGAATCAGCAATCAGGTGATGGAGCTGTTAAAAAACCGAGACGGTCTTGTTCTCGGTATTTGTAACGGTTTCCAAGCCCTTATCAAAACTGGTTTGGTGCCCTATGGAGAGATCTTGCAGCCAGTGGAGAATATGCCTACCTTAACCTATAACACTATTGGTCGCCATATTTCTCGGTTTACCAGAACTCGTCTTGTGTCAGCCCTGTCTCCTTGGGCTTCTCATCCTTCCGTTTTGGAGGATACGTTGCACTGGGTTCCTATTTCTCATGGAGAAGGTCGTATCATTATCAGTGAGGAGCTGGCTCGTGATTTATTCCGCAAGGGTCAGGTCTTTACTCAGTATGTAGATATGGATGGAGCTGTAGCTACCAGTGAGCCCAACAATCCTAACGGTTCTGCCTACGCTATTGAAGGTTTAACCAGCCCCGACGGACGAGTTTTAGGAAAGATGGGCCATAGTGAACGAACCATGGGACCAGATGTATTAAAGGGTACTCCCTTCCTCATGGGTAATGTTACAGGTCATGGTGGTATTGGCAAGAAACAGAGCTCTTGTCAAAATATTTTTGCTGCAGGTGTGTCTTATTTCCTGTAAAAGCTATATATTTAATTATGAATGCCCCGAAAAGGGGCTTCCTAGGAGTTTGAAATGAAAAGAATTTTGTCTGGTATTGCTGCCTGTTTGGCTGTGCTTTTGGTTTTTGTAAGTTGTGCTAGTACTCCCACTGGTTGGCTTGCTGATTATGAAGAAGGACAGCAGTTGGCCACCAAGGAAGGAAAGGATCTTTTCCTGTTTTTCAGTAGCGAGGATACTGACGGAGTAAGTACCCAGCTTCGTACCTCTATCTTCGATACAGAGTCCTTTATCAAGAGTGCTGGTAAGGACTATGTGCTTGTTCACTTGGATTTTTCTGAATCACGTCTTATGTCTGTTCAGGTGGCTGAAGGTGCCACAGAGGAACAGAAGCAGGCTGCTGAAGCTGCTATGCCTCAGTTGGAAAAGGATATTGGTACTGCCATGAACTTTTCTGTTACTGATGGTGGAATGCCTGTAATGATTTTGGCCACCGCTCAAGGCTATGTGTACGGCGTTATAGCTTATAATGCCGAAGTTACTACTCCGGAGCAGTTTATGGCTGTTATCGATGAAAACAATGAGAATCGAGACAAGATTAAGGCTTTGGTAAAGGCCATTGATGGAAGCTCTGGTGTAGAAAAATTAAATGCCATCGACAATTTGTATGAGGCAACAGATCCTACCTACAGCTATTTGTTGTCAGATTTCTATGCCATGGCTGCCGAGCTTGATCCCAATAACGAAAGTGGTAAGCGAGGAAAATACGCTATTTTGAATGCCTATGCTATAGCAACAGAAGCTCTCTACGTTGGTGATGCCTATGGTGCTATTTCTGCCATGTTGGCTCCTATTGATGAAGGCTTCTGTACTCCAGAAGAACAGCAGGAATTGTATTATCAGGCAGCATACTTCTCTTCACTGGTTGGTGATGCAGAAGGCATGATGAATTACCTAAACGATGCATTGGCCTGTGCTCCTGAGAGTGAAATGGCAGCTTCAATTCAAATGACTATTGATGCCTATACCATGGTAAATGAAGGTACTGGTATTTCTGTAGAGGGAATGGAATAGTGGATTCTGATTCCATTCCGTCGGAACCTCCTTCGACTCTTGTCCAAGAGGGACTTGCTGCCGAAGGCTTCATGGGGCTACTGCTAGTAGTGGTAGCCCTTGTTGTTCTTTCCATGATTTTTTCCTCATCGGAAAGCGCATTTCTTTCAATCAATAAATTACGTATTCGTTTTCTCCGCTCAAAGAAGAATAAAGGTGCCATTCGTGTTGGTAAGTTGATGGATCAAAAGGAAGGACTTTTGAACACGATATTGGTGGGTAATAATATTGTCAATATTGCTATTACTGCCCTGCTTACCTCCTTGGCTCTAAAACTTTTTGGTTCCTCTGGTGTGGGAATTGCCACCATAGTCTCTACAGTGGTGCTGCTAATTTTTGGTGAGATTACACCAAAAACCATCGGGAGTCGTCACCCAGAACCAGTGGCCTTTTTATTCTCTGGGCTTATTGCTTTCTGCATGAAGCTGTTTTCTCCTTTAGTATTTATTTTTTCAGGAATTTCCCGTGGGGTAGCCAAACTTTTGGGAATAAAAACTGCCCAAAAATCAGTTTCCTTTACTGAAGATGAAATCAAAAATTTCATTGATGTGGGAGAAGAAGAAGGGGTGCTGGAACAGAATGAAAAAAAGATGATGCACAGAGTGTTTCGTTTTACAGACTTGGCTGCCAAGGACATTATGGTGCCTAGAACCCGCATTGTGGCCATAGATCTTACTGCGAGCTATCAATCTATTATCGAGCTGGCTCAGCGTTCTAGACTTTCTCGTTTTCCTGTATACCGCCAAAATATTGATGACATTGTAGGAATTTTGTACGTAAAGGACATGATGTTTTACCAAGGAAAGGGTGAAAATTTCTTTGTACAGGATATTATGCGACCACCCTTGTACATTGTTGGTTCAAAAAAAATGTCCTCCGTTCAGCAGATGCTACGGGAAAACCACCAAAGCTTGGCAGTGGTAATTGATGAATACTCTGGAACAGATGGAATCCTTACCACAGAAGATATTTCTCGAGAGATTTTCGGTACTGTGGGAGATGAATTCTACAAGGCTCGCTTGCCACAAACTATAGAACTTGCAGAAGGACAAGCCTTGGTAGATGGTGCAATTCGGTTAACGGAGGTATCTGATACCTATGGTTGTTCCTTTCACTCGGATTTTTACGAAACCTTGGCAGGCTATCTCAGTGAAAAGCTGGATAAGATTCCAGAAACTGGAGACGTGTATCAGGAGCAGGGATTGATTTTTACGGTAAAGGAAGCTGATGCCACTCATATCAGGATGGTCCACATTAAAAAGGAGGATGCATGACAATTTTATTCACTGCACTTCTTCTTCTTGCTCTTGTGGCAGCTTCGGGCTTTTTCTCATCCTCGGAAACAGCCTTGCTTTCCATCTCTAAGGTACAGCTACGGCAAATGATTAAAGAAAAGATGGTGGGGGCACGACGTGTTGCCACCTTAAAGTCTGATATTGATGGACTTTTGACCACTATCTTGATTGGAAACAATTTTGTCAACAATCTTGCTTCCTCTGCTGCTACCGCTTTGGCGGTGTCTCTTTTTGGTCAGGGGGGAGTGGGAGCTGCTACTGTGGCCATGACCATTATCATTATCTTGTTTGGAGAAGTGCTCCCAAAAACTATGGCATCCTTGCATCCCCAGTCTATGGCTTGCCGTGCTTCCTTGCCCTTGCTGGTGCTACAGAAAATCATGTTTCCCGTGGTGTGGCTTTTTTCCTGTCTCACTCGTGGAGTTGGTGCTTTGGTAGATAAAATCTGGAAATCAGACACACCCTTAGTAACGGAAGAGGAGTTAAAAACACTGATTGCCTTGGGAAATGCAGAAGGTACCTTGGAAAAAGATGAAAAGGACATGCTGTATAAAATCTTTGAGTTTACTGACTTAAAGGTACGAGACATTACTCGTCACCGTTCCTTTGTGCAGGGAATTCCCAGTGATGCAAGCTATAGTCAGGCTGCAGCGATTTTTAATAGGTGCGGATATTCTCGTATTCCTGTGTATGATGCAGTCCAGGGACAAGAAGGAAACAAGGATGCCTACGTGGGATTGCTTCATTACAAAACCCTGTTGTTTTATCAGGGAAATCGGGAAGAAAAGGATTTTGCCCGCCGCTTTATGACAAAGCTCCTGTTTGTCCCAGAAACAAAGTCTGCAGTATCACTTCTCCATACCTTCAAGGTAGATAGAACAAGCTTTGCGGCGGTGGTGGATGAACATGGAACCATCAGTGGTGTTGTTTCCCTTGATGATATTTTGAATGCAGTAATGGGGCGTATGACTGATGAGTATAGTCGAGAAATAGCACCTGAAAAAAGAATTCGTATTCTTTCTGCTACAGATTTCTTGTTGCCAGGAGATTTAAAGCTTGTAGATGTAAATGAGATTTTCAGTCTTCATTATGAGTCAGAGGAATTTGACACCTTAGGTGGCTGGCTTTTGGAGCAGTTTGGGTACCTGCCTTCTACTGGCGAAATCTTTCGAGAAGGCTCTCGGATTTTTGTGGTGGAAGATCAGGCCCAACGACGAATTAAAACAGTTCGGTTAAAAATTAAGTCTTGATGGATGCAGTAAGCTGTGTCAGCACCTGTGGTACTTGGTATACGGACTGAATCACCAGCTGTGGAAGCTGATTTGATGAAGAAAGGCTATCTAGGGGATGCTGCTGACCTGCTTGTTCTGGATGCTGTACCAACACCGCCTGACCTCCTATGGCTTGGTAGCCATCGGTATATTTTTTATGGTCATCAAAAAAAACTGTTTCTTCAATACTAAAGCCAGCGGTGGAAAGGGCTCTTTTGTAGGCTTCTGGGTAAGGCTTCCCTTTGAATCCATTGCTTTCGATGTCGTGGATGCTGGTGAATAAGTCTGCAACATTAAGGAATTCCAAAACTCGTTGGGCATGACACAGCGGTGCATTAGTTAAGATGGTCATGGGGAGTTTCAATGATTGTAAAAAAGGTCGCAAATTGGGATCAGGGGTCAGTTCTTCAATTTCTTCTGGTGGATGAACAGCGTTAAAATATGCTGCAATGTCTGTAAGACCATGCTCAGTTTTAAGCCATTCCAAGGTAGTTCCGTAAAAGGGTAACCGTTGAATTCGTTGCTCTGTGGCCTGCTGAAGGTCTAGCCCTAAAAAATCTGCCACAAAACCAATCATTCTGCGGGTAATCCCTTGATCCATGGCTGCAGTGGAAGGGTAGAGTGTGTTGTCTAGATCAAAAAGCAAGTGCTTGATAGTCATTCTGTTTCTTTTTCCTTATAAATCTATTGAAGCTACGGTTTATTTTCGGTCAAAAGAGGAGTTTATGTTTAGCTCCTGTCGATACTTTGTAACAGTTCTGCGGGCAATTTTTATTCCACGCTGGGTCAAAAGGTCTGCTAGCTTTTGGTCGGACAAGGATTGGCCTTTATGAGCCTGCTCTTCCAATATTTCTTTTAAAAGGAATTTGACGCTTTCTTTAGACTGATCTGTTTGTATTGATTTTACTTGATTTGAGAAAAAATACTTGATTTCAAAGATGCCCCACTGACATCGTAAATACTTTTCATTGGCTAATCGAGAAATTGTGGTTTCATGCACTTGGATTATTTCTGCCATATCCTTCATTTTAAGGGGACGCAGGAAACGAGGACCAAAAAGAAAAAAATCTCGTTGTAATTCCACCAAAGCATAGGCAGCCTTTTTTAGAGTGTCTTTTCTAAAATTTAGTGATTGAAGTACTCCTTGAGCCGATTTCAAGGAGTTTTTAATAAATTGTTGCTTGTCCTTGGGAAGCTTGGCTCCATTTTCCTTCGCCTTTGTAAAGGAGGGAGAAAGAATAATTTCTGGTAGGAGTCTGTGGTTCAGTATTACCTTTAAGCCTGTTTCATCTCCATCCTGATATTGCTCTACGGTGATTTCTGGATAAATATAGCTTCCCTGAACAGGAGAAAATTGGCGAGCAGGTAGAGGATCCAGGGTTTTGATAAAGCTGATAGCAGCCTCTAGGGTAGATTCGGTAATTTTTTTAGGTAGCTGATGATGCTGTGGACTACAGTTCCAGCCTTTAGTGGTTTCTGGTGGCTCTTGATCTTCTGTATCTGCTTGCTGAAGTTCCTTTAGTTTTTTTACCATTACTGGTATTCGAAGCTTTTCTAGCAGAAACAGATTTCCTGCTAAAAGAAAAAGAGCTACTGCCAGAACTTCTTTTCCTGGTAAGGAATTTTCCCATGGTTCACAGTCACATCGAAAACGAGCCTGAACATAGAGAGATTCCTGTGAGCAGCTAGTACCACAGCCCACAGGCTCCAGATTTTGAATTTCTGTAAGAACCTGCTTCAGTATTTGAGGTGTTTCCTGTGGATTATTTTCATCTAGCAAGGAAATTGGAGCCACTTGGGTAAAGCCTCGGAAATCCAGCATAGAAATAACTCGTTCTGCCAAAGACAGCTTGGTGGGGTTGCTAGTTACAAGCTGATATTGCTGCCACAAATGCTGCTGAATACCCATATTATTGTCTGGTTGACTTTCTAAAAACTGCTGAAAATTAGTGCTGGCATCAGGAGACGCTTTTGAGAAGGAAACACTCTCCAAATCACGCCGTCTTTCTCGCTGGTAGACAGTTGAAATACCAAGCTGGGCGTCTCGGACAATTTCCAGAGCAGGGTTTTTCTGAACCTCGTCATAAAGGTTGGCGGTAAGCTCCATGTGATTCATCATGAGAAAATTCACTGATTGAAGCATCTGGGGAGAAAGATGCATTTGCTGAGTTAACTGCTGATTTTGAGAAAACTCCATGCTGAATCCCGCCATATAACCTCCGTAAATGTTATAGTAGCACAAAAAATCCCTTTTCGGTATACTCGAGCTATGAAAAACTTTTCCCCATTCGGTCTTTTTGTTCCAGAAATTTTGTTGCCTAAAAAAGATATTGCCCTGAAACAGTGGGCAGTAGTGGCTTGTGATCAGTACACCCAAGATAGGGATTACTGGAAGCGGGCGGAGCTAGAGGCAGCTGGGCCTTCTAACCTGCATTTGATTTTGCCAGAAGTTTATTTGAATGATCAGGATAAAACTCAACGGATAGAAGCCATTCGCTGTGCTATGAAACAATATCTTGCTGAAGGTATTTTTCGTGAAAGCCACCAGGGCTTTATTTACTTGGAGCGAACTACTGAATACGGTCGAGTACGAAAGGGCTTGATGGTGGCAGTTGATTTGGAAAGCTATGAGTGGAAGCCCTTTTCCAAGGCCTTGATTCGTGCCACGGAAGCTACCATTCCAGATCGTATTCCTCCTCGAATGGAAATTCGTCGTGGTGCTACCTTGGAATTGCCCCATATCATGCTGTTGGCAAACGACAAGGCTGGTGTACTGGTGGAAGCCTGCGGCGAAGCTGTAAAGTCAGCAGCTATTGAGCCACTGTACCAAGGGGATCTGATGATGAATGCAGGCTCCATTGTAGGCTATCCTGTAACAGGTGCTGTTCTTGAAGGCTGTTATCAGGCTCTTGAACAGTTGGCAAAGGAAAATACCAGTGCTGCAGGAGATACCTTCCTTTTTGCCGTTGGAGATGGAAACCACAGTCTTGCCACTGCTAAGGCCGTGTGGGATGAGTTTAAAGAAAAGGAAGCTGCTACAGGAAAAAGCCTTGCAGATTTGGAAGCTTGTCCTTTGCGATATGCTTTGGTGGAAATTGTAAACATCTACGATAAAGGCTTAACCTTTGAACCAATTCATCGGGTTTTGTTCGGTGTAGAAGCTCCTTCTGTTATGGACTTTTGCCAAGATAAGCTAGGTGGCGTAATTGAAGCGGTGGCTTCTGAAAATGAACTTGCTTCCTTAGTGGAAAATTCCACCAATAGCTTTGGCTTTGTCTTTGTGGATACAGCGGGAAAGCAGCAATTCTATTGTCTTAAAACTGAAATTCAGGAATTGGCCGTCAGTCGCTTGCAGCCAGTGCTGGATGAATTCCTTGCAGGAAAGACTGGTACGGAAATTGACTATATTCACGGTACTGATGAGGTATTCCGCTTGGGTTCCCAAGAAGGAGCCTTGTCGATTTTGCTGCCTCCCGTAGCCAAGGATAGCTTTTTTGCCACCATCGGTAGTGGTGGGCCTTTGCCACGAAAAAGCTTTTCCATGGGTGAAGCCAGCGAAAAAAGGTTTTATCTAGAAGCCAGAAAGATTTAAAGGCTTCTCAAGCCAGAAAGATTTAAAGGCTTCTCAAGCCAGAAAGATTTAAAGGCTTCTCAAGCCAGAAAATATTACTGAAAGAGATTGAATTTCCAGCCCAGAGTCACTCCCACAAACCAGTGGGAGGCTCCACCTTTGGTGCCAGGAGAAGGGTAGTAGTTTTTTTTGCTTGTGCTTTTGGTATAGGTTTGACCTGTCACTACAGGCAGGTAATCATAGTGGAGCTTGATGGTAAGCCAGTGCTTTGGTAAAACTTGATAACCCATGGCTCCTGCTACTCCAAATCCTACTGTCCCCTTCATATCATAATCTAAATATTGTGTATCTGTTAGGATGTGGTTATCGTATCCAAAGGCAGCAATAATGGGGTTGACAGAACCTTCCAGATTGAAATAAAGCCGTGGATTAAGATTGTAGGTGACTCGAAAAATACAATCGATTTGGAAAACCTCATGTTCATAGGTTATAACCTTACCATTGAAGTATTTCTTTTCTATATCTTCGGTCCAAGGTGTGGTTTCTTGCAAAATTTCTGGTACGTACTGAGCGTAACCATCGTAAGACTCCAAAACAGTTCTTTGCCAGCTGAATCCCACTAAAGGTGTAAGTAGGAGCTGCTTATTCAAAAGAGAAAAATTCCAACCTACATGGCCTCCTGCTGCAAAATGGCCTGTAAGGTCACTGGTGTGGGTGGAAAAATGGGTTTGGTGTCCTTTGTTACTATCCCAATCGTAATCATCCATTTTGCCTACTTTCATGGGGAATCCAATTTCCCCATGGATTTGAGTTTGAAAGGCCTTGTAGTTAAAGCCTAAATCTAATTCAGCAAAAATCAAGGAATGGATATCCCATTGCAGATAGCTTAATTGCCTTGTTCCAGAAGGGGCGTAGTTTACAGGCTTTCCAGTGGAAGTTATAGTAAAAACATATTCACCAATACTTCCACCCTTGTAGCCTAGGCCTGGTTCAATGGAAACTTGAAGCTTGGGAGGTGTTCGAAAATCTTGGGCAGATACTGTAGCAATAAGAAAACAACTCAATAGCAGGCATATTATCCTAGGAGTTACTCGAGAGGCTACTATTAACTTACCTGGCATCTTAGAATCCTCCTATTTTATCCCAGTCAGCCACAGTGCTTGCTGGGCTAAAGGGTCTTGGCCATGAATTTTTGCCAGCTGTTTACGAACTGCATCTAAATCACGAGGGTAGGGTGCAGTAAAGCTTATTGCTTCCTGACTTTCTGGATGGGTTAGTGTCAGCTGGTATGCATGAAGTCCCAATCGATTCAGCAAGGGCCGCTCCTCAAAGGGATCTCCACGCCAGGAACGCTTGATTTCAGATAATCTCACGGGCTTTTGATTGCCCCCATAGAGAGGGTCACACACAATGCTCAAGCCGTTTTCCCACAAATGGGCACGAATCTGATGGGTGCGGCCTGTGATGGGGCGGGCTTCTATCCAGGTATAGGGAGGACAAATTGCAAGGACGGTAAAATCGGTAACGGAAGGCTTTCCCTGTCGCTTGTGAACAATGGTGCGGTGAAAGGCATCCCCATCAGGTAAAAGTCGGGCTTCTTCGTGGTGGGTTTTCCAAGCAGGACGGCCATTTACCAGTGCGTGGTAAATCTTTTCTACCTGACGATTCTGAAACTGAAGGGAAACGGCACGATGAGCTTCTTGGGTACGAGCATAAACCACCACACCAGAGGTATCTTTATCAATACGGTGGAGGGCAAAAAGTCGGCCAAATTCTTTTTCTAGCTCCAAGTCTAGTCGGGGAGCTGTGACATCGTAGCGATCTTGAGCCACCAAAAGCCCAGAACGCTTGCTTACTGCCACGAGGGCATCATCACAATATAGTATGTCATAGGGAGTATTTTTCTTCACAAGATCAGTATAGCTGAATGAAAAGGAATTGGGAAGGGCTTTGTTCTTTCCCATCTGGTGAAGCTGTTTGTTCATTTGAAGCAAGCTATTAAAAAAGTTCGTTTTTTGTAAACCTGATTAAGAAAAAGTTTATTTTTCTAAACTTACTTGCAAGTCCCTGCTGAAAATGACATAATACTGCAAGGTCGTCCTTGTGGTGGCCATGGGAGGAACAATGATTGCCCAACGCGTGGAAAATCTCAAGCCCTATCAACCAGGAGAGCAGCCCAAGGACAGGGACTACATCAAGCTAAATGCTAACGAAAATCCCTATCCACCAGCCCCTGCCGTTGTGGAAGCAATTTGCCGTCATGCTCAAGAGGCTCCTCAGACCTTGGCCTTGTATGCAGACCCAGACTCTAACCAGCTTCGAGCTGCCATTGCCAGTCATTTGAATCAAACTGGCGGTGTTTTGGCCAACTGTCAAACCTTGAGCCAGAGCATCACTGCTGATATGGTGTTTTGTGGCAATGGCTCCGACGAGGTGCTGTCCTTTGTGTTCTATGCCTTTTTTGACAGCAACCGCCCCTTGATTCAGCCAGAACACACCTATAGCTTTTATCCTGTGTATGCTGCCTACTACAATATTCCCCTAAAAAAGATTCCCTTGCATCAGGATTTTTCCTTGGATACAGAGGCCATTATTCAAGCTGCGGTGGAAACTGAGTCCAGTCTCATTCTGGCTAATCCCAATGCACCTTCCAGCCTTGCATTAAGTTTACAGCAGCTACGGGATTTGTTGTTACGACTTCCCAAAAATCATGTTCATGTGGTGGACGAAGCCTATGCTGACTTTGGCTCAGAAAGTGCTCTGAGCTTGCTTGCTGAATTCCCCAATCTGGTGGTGGTGCGAACCTTTTCCAAAAGCCTGTCCTTGGCGGGAATGCGTCTTGGTTATGCCGTTGCTAGCCCTGAATTAATTCAAGTGCTTCATCGTGTTAAGGACTCTTTTAACCACTTTCCCGTGGATGTGTTTGCCCAAAAGGCTGGCGTTGCTGCCTGCCAAAGCACCCCTTATTACGTGGAATGCACCAAAAAGATTGTAGAGCAGCGGGAGGATTTTATTGCCTTTTTGCGAAATCTGGGGTGGCAGGTGCTGGATTCTTCCACCAACTTTATTTTTACTACAAAGCCTGGAGTCAGTGGCCGTCATGTATATCAAGTGCTCAAGGAAGCTGGTATTTTAGTGCGTCGCTTTGACACCCCCGGAATAGAAGAATATCTACGAATTACGGTAGGTACCGCCCAACAAATGGCCCAACTGAAGGCCGCTTTTCCAAAGGAATAGGAGGATAAAATGAGATTTTTAGTGCTTTCTGATATGCATGATGATGATGTGTTCATTCACCAGTTGAAGGATGAGTTCCAAAAGGCTGATGGAGTGCTTTTTGGTGGGGACTTTGCCAAGTATAGTTTTCCTGAAACATCAGAGCCTGCCATGAAACGGTTGATTGATAGCCACGATGCTGTTTATGCTGTGTTGGGGAACTGCGATGAACCAGCTTTTTTACAGCGACTGGAAGAAGAAGATATTTCTGTGCAGGGAAGCATGGTATTCCGAGATGGCTTGGTATTTGCTGGTAGTGGCGGTGGCTCCAAGTTCACTGGTACCACTCCCAATGAGCGTTCCGATGAGGAATTAGTTTCTGACTTTCAGATTCTTCGTGACCAGCCTGCCACCAACGGAGCTCCTTCCTGGGATAACATGATCATGATCATGCATAATCCTCCCAAAGACACTGAATGTGATAAAATCACTTCTGGTGTCCATGTAGGTTCTGCTGCTCTTCGTCAAATTATAGAGGAAACAAAACCACTGGCTGTAATTACAGGCCACATCCATGAATCTGCTGGTACCGATAAAATCGGCAACACCGTAATTATGAATCCAGGCTCCTTGGCAGAAGGCTGCTACGGAATTTTGGAGGTAGAAAAGAAGGGGAGCCAGTGGCAGGTAACAAAGGCCCAGCTAGAAAAGTTGGAAGCCTAAGATCATTGTAAGGTTATCGTGAGGTAACGAATCGAAATCCCATGTAATTGTAAGCCTCGTTGGGGTCGTAGGCGTAGCGGTCTCCACAGTACAAAAATCCTGTGTAGGGACTCCAGCTACCGCCACGACTCACCCGCTGGGCACCGAGCTCTGGGCCAGTGCTAAAGGTTCCAGGGCTTTGTTCCTGATAAGAGGCATACCAATCCCAGCAATATTCTAGCACATTGCCACTCATATCAAAAATTCCCAAAGCATTACCGTTACCAGAGCCAGGAATAGGGTTTGAACTAAAGGCGGTAACAAAGGAACCTGATTGACTTACTGTGGTAGAAGCTCCTGCTGTACCTACAGCCTTTGTGCCGTTGGTATTACCATCAAACCAAGCAATGAGAGTGTCTGCTATTTCTGGAGCACTTTCACCTCTTCCATTAACTGCACCACTGGCCAAGTCTCCCCGTTGGTAGCCACTGGAGGTTCTTCGGGCAGCATATTCCCATTCAGCCTCTGTAGGCAAACGATAACCATTGGACTTCCAGTTACATTGAGCCAAGTCACAGATGGCAGTGTTACTGGAATCTCGTAAAACCTGTCCGTTGTAGGTGTAGCAGGGTTCCCGACCATTTTTTTCACTATAAGCATTACACCAGATAATGGCATCGTACCAGCTAATATTTGTTACTGGCTGATATTTTCCTGCTTCTGTGGGCTCCTTTCCTCGCCGACCGCTGGAGCCTTGCTGTCCTGGATTGTTAAAAACATAGCCATTGGCCTCGGCCCACAACCGTACCTCGTACCACAGGCGATAAGAAGTTTCATAGCGATTTATTTCAAAAGGGGTAATCCAACGACGAGCAGTGTAGGATTGGGTATCTTCTCCAATTAGGTATACGTCATAGACAATGCCCTTGGCAGTATCTGGACCTACCAATATCATGGAAATATCTTCTGGAGACTGGGGCTTTGTAGTCTGTAGATTGGAGGATTCCCAAATAGGTGGAAGGCTCGATGGATTTTGAGCAGCTGTTGAAAAAAGGATTAGGGCAAGCAATAAAAGTGTGAAAAAATTGCGTTTCATGAAAGATACCTCAAATATAAAATCCCTGTAACACAACAATGTTACAGTTCATCATCGGCATAAAGGAAGCTCTACTCAAGGTGAGGAAAATGAGTGACAAGAAACCTTCAGCTGCTCATTGCATTTTTTCCAGCTTTTTTTCTTGAATTTTCATCATGCGAATCATGTGACGTTCCTTTCTTCGCTGGGCAAAGGTTTTTCTGTTTTTCTTTTGGATTCGAGCTGGCTTGTCTTTGAGCAGCACCTGTCCTGCAATTATTGCTGTTGCAAGACAGATAACAGAAATTGCAATAATGCCCAGCCAGCCTGACTTTGCAAAGGGCAGGGGAACATTCATGCCGAAAAAGCTGGTGATAAAGGTGGGAACCATCAAAATTAAAGAAATGGTGGTAAGCTTTTTCATGACAATATTCAAGTTGTTGGAAATAACCGAGGCAAAGGCATCCACCATGTTTGCAAGAATGTTGCTGTAGGTGTCTGTCATTTCGATAGCCTGTCTATTGTCAATTTCCACGTCTTCTAGCCAATCTCTGTCGTCAGAGTCAAAGGTAAGGATACGAGTTTTTCTCAGCTTTTCCAGTAACAGCTGGTTACTTTTCAGGGAGGTGGTAAAGAATTCCAGAGATTTTTCCAAGTTCAAAAGCTGAATCAGCTCGTTGTTTTTAACGGATTGCTGCAGCTCGTTCTGGATGCTGGTGGACCGTCGGTTTATTTCCTTCAGGTATCGCAGGAACATGGTGTCTGCCCGACTTAAAATTTTTACGATAAATGCGGGAAAGTCCGATAGATTCAGCCCCTTCATTCTGTTGGTGGCAATATCCTTCAGCATTTCGCAGTCTGTCCAGCAAATGGTGATGATAACACGATTATAAACCACAATACCAAGGGGAGCAGTAAAATAGCTAATGTCACCAGAGGGAACAAAAACAGGGATTCTGGCAATGGTCAGGATGTATTCGTCCTCCCGCTCGATTCGAGAAAGCTCATCGGGGTCAAGAATATCTAGGATATGCTCTTGTTCTATGTGGTATTCTTCTTCTAGGGTGCGGATATCTTCTCGGGTAACGGAACGGGCATCTACCCAAGTATTCAATTGAGGGTCAAGCTCTTCTTGCTCCCGCTTCAGGAGCCTTCCATTTTCCTGTTGCCAATAGGTAATCATAATCAAGTCCTTCTAAAGATGGGGTAGAATTGCTGAATCTTGTCCAGCAACATAAGTGATAGTCACAAGAGATACTTCCAGGGTCGCTATCCATGTTCTACCTCCTTCTATCAGAAATACTTGTACTGTAACTATACTGAAAAAAAGATTGAAAGGCAAGACAGGGTATTGCACCCTTGCGAATTGCCGATGATTAAGGTATAGTGAGTAATATGAAGAAAAAAAATTATCCAGTTCTTCTTTTATTGATTTTTTTTGCTGTAACTGGATGTAATAAGCAGAAGTCCCTTTCGATGAATCTAGAAGGGGCACAGTTGATAACCCCAGCACCAGTTACTGACCAAGATATGATTGCTCTCCAAGAGGTTGGAAATTATGTGGAGAGCCAGCGAAAGATTGGTGTTTTGCTAGGTTATGGATATAACGATGATGCCTTTGTGGAAGCTACTTTGGAAGAAATCCATAGAACACTAGGCTTGGCAGAACAGGGTGGAGCAGTAATTCCCTATATTTATCCTCAAGACTTTATGCGTGGTGGAACAGCTCGTATTTCAGCTCTGTCTGGTATGCTGGAAGAAGATGGCGTTCATGGTTTGGTGGTGGTGGGTGCCCCAGAAGGAACTCACCGTGCCTTGGCTGCCTTACAGAACACTGAATTAGACCGAGCCTTGTATCCTGTAATTTCACTTATGCCCCAGGATGATATTCTTGGAATTGAGTCTGGAAGCGACATAGTTATTGAATATGTTCCCGCCAGTGCCACTGCTGAAGGTGAGCTAGTGGCAGAAAGCGGTACCTATCAAGAAAATGTTCCCCAGCTTATTGCCCGTTCAGCCTATTATCTAACCCTTTTACCTGCTGAATATTTTGGTGGCTTTCCCCAAGACTTGGATTTGTTGTCCCATGCTCGACAACTGGCTGGTTCTAGCTGGGTTGTCTCCCGATATATCGATCCAGAAACTGGCTTATGTCCCATGAATCACTTTGTTATCGATCGGCGTCAGGAGTAGGAGCAGATGAATAGCTTGTGTATTGAATCTGCTTCCATCATTGGTTCTCTGGCAGACATGGAGGCACTTGAAAATAAAACCAGTGGAAAAATCTTGGTGGTATCAGATTCTCATGGTGAATGTGAGCTGGTGGAAAAAATCATCACCGATTTTGGTGTGGATTGTGATGCCTTGGTTTTTTGTGGCGATGGTATGGCCGACATTGTGGCCTGCATAGAAGAAGCCTCTCGTAACGATTCTCTGCGGGAAGCCCTGCCTCCTGTGGTGGTATGTGCCAGAGGCAATGGAGATCCAGAAAGTTTTGACTTGGATCTGGAACGACTTGAGGATGAGGATGGGAATCCCCTTCCGCGAGCAAAAACTCTGACTGCTTCTCCCCTTGTAAACTTTCGTTTAGCAGGAAGAACGGTGATGGTAGCCCATGGTCATCGTTATATGGTGGATTTAGGAACCGATGTTCTTCACTCTGTGGCAGAAAACTTGAATGCAGACTTAGCTTTTTTTGGTCACACCCATCGTCCTCATCGGGAAGAAACAGGTGCTACCCTTATCTTGAATCCAGGAAGTTGTTCCCGCCCACGAGGGGGAAATCCCCCAACCATTGCTGTGGTGAGCTTTCCAGGTGGAACAGAGCGATATCACACTGAATTCTTTGAGATAAAAAAGACACTTTTTGGTGGATGGGATTTCAGCATTTTCCACTGATTGAAGGATGTTTAAAAAAATAAAATCTCGTTTATAAAAAAGGGCTTTCAGAAGGGAACGCTTTCCGAAAGCCCTGTATATTTAGTCGTTCAGTACCTTGCCTAAAAAGTCCTTCAGGCGAGGATGCTGGGGATTTTTAAAAATTGCTTCTGGGCTTCCCTGTTCTAGAATTACGCCGTTATCCATAAAGAAGATTCTTGTTCCAGCTTCTTGGGCAAAACGCATTTCGTGGGTTACCACAGCCATGGTCATGCCTTCCTTGGCTAAATCTTTAATAACGGATAAAACCTCTCCAACCATTTCTGGGTCTAGGGCTGAGGTGGGCTCGTCAAAAAGCATTACCTTGGGCTCCATTGCAAGGGAGCGAACAATGGCGATTCGCTGCTTTTGTCCACCAGAAAGTTGGGGTGGATAGTTATGAGCCTTGTCTGCCAATCCTACTCGCTCCAGTAAGGCAAGGGCCTTTTGGGTGGCAGCTTCCTTTGTCTGCTTTTTTACCAGCATGGGAGCCATGATGATGTTGTCCAAAACAGTTTTGTGAGGAAAGAGATTAAAGTGCTGGAACACCATGCCCATTTCGCTACGGTAAAAGTCAATGTTCTTTTCTCTTTTGCGACGAGGAATGGATTTATCTGTAAGATTGTAGCCGTCAAAGATGATGGTGCCAGAATCTGGTTCCTCCAAAAGATTGAGACAGCGCAGGAAGGTGGATTTTCCAGAACCAGAGGGCCCAATGATAACCACCACCTCTCCACTATGAATTTCCTCGGTAATTCCTTTTAATACATGGAGTTGACCAAAGCTTTTATCTAGATTTTCCACTCGAATGATGGCATCTTTCTTGTTATCTGATGTATTAGTCATGTTTTCTCATTCTCCGTTCAATGTAGGCTAAAAGCTTGGACAAGGGGAAGGTCAGCAGGAAGTACACAACTGCTGCCACCAGCAAGGGCTCAAAGGGCTGGAAGGTATTTCCTCGTACCGTGTTGGCCTTGTACATCAGGTCTGCAATAACAATGATGGACACAATTGAGGATTCCTTGATAACAACAACGAATTCATTTCCCAAGGAGGGCAACACGTTTCGCACTGCTTGAGGAATGATGATATTGAAAAGAGTTCTATTGTAAGAAAGACCTAGACTTCGGCCTGCTTCCATCTGCCCCTTGTCTATG
>JAGCMR010000279.1 GCA_017646305.1 Spirochaetaceae bacterium | reverse complement strand
ATTCTTACCGATGAAAAAATGGCTCGTATGAACTATCAGGTAGAAGTTGAAGGACAGGATCCTGCAGCTGTTGCCACAAACTTCTTGAAGGAAGCTGGATTAGTAAAATGAGTCTCATTGAATTCCAGCACGTAGATTTTGTCTATGGAGATAATCTTGTTATTCAAGATTTTTCCCTTACGGTAGAGCAGGGTGAATGTCTTGCCATCATCGGCTCTTCCGGCTGTGGAAAAACAACAATTCTTCGTATGGTTAATGGTCTTTTGCTTCCTACTGGGGGAGCGGTGCTGGTTCAAGGACAAAACACCAAGGAGTCCAATCTTACCCAGTTACGGCGTAAGATTGGATACTCCATTCAAGGCAGTGTACTTTTTCCCCACATGACGGTGGAAAAAAACATTGCCTACGTGCCCAGCCTTTCTTCAAGACCAAATAAAAAGCTGATTCGTCAGGATGTTTCTAAATGGCTTAAAATTGTGGGCCTGGACGAAAGTTTCCTCCGCCGTTATCCTTCAGAATTGTCTGGTGGCCAGCAGCAGCGGGTGGGCCTGGCTCGTGCCTTGGCTGCGAATCCAGAAATCCTCCTGATGGACGAGTCCTTCAGCGCCGTAGATGAAATTACCCGTCGTCAGCTCCAGCAGGAATTTATTCGTATCCGCCAACAAACTGGCATTACCGTTATGCTGGTAACCCACGACATTAACGAGGCTCTTTTGCTAGGAACCCGTGTTCTTGTCATGGATGCAGGCAAAATCCACCAGCTTGCCACCCCAGAAGAAGTGAAAAATCACCCCGCTACAGACTTTGTCCGCAGATTGGTAGAATAAGTCCTGTTATCGTGAGTATCTTCTCTCCATTTCTCAGGTGAAGGCCATGGGGTCTCCCTTGAGAAAAACCTTTTTTTTCATTATTATGTATCATTATGCTTTCACACATGAGAAATATTGGAATCATGGCCCATATTGATGCGGGCAAAACAACAACGACTGAGCGTATTTTATATTATACTGGAAAGATACATCGTATTGGCGAGATTGACGATGGAGCCGCCACTATGGACTGGATGAGCCAGGAGCAGGAGCGGGGAATTACCATTCAGTCTGCCGCAACGACAACCTATTGGCGAGACCACCAAATCAACATTATCGATACTCCTGGCCACGTAGACTTTACTGCCGAGGTGGAGCGATCCCTTCGTGTTCTTGACGGTGCGGTGGCCGTTATTTGTGCTGTTGGTGGTGTACAGCCTCAAACAGAAACTGTCTGGCACCAGGCCGACGAGTACCAGGTTCCCCGCATCTGCTTTGTCAACAAGATGGACCGCATCGGGGCGGACTTCTTTGCGGCCATGGCGGACGTAAAGGAAAAATTCGGTTGTGCTACCCTTGCCCTCCAGATTCCCATTGGAGCAGGGGGAGACTTTGAAGGTGTTATTGACCTGCTGCGGATGAAGGAAATTCGCTGGGATGCAGATTCCGAAGGCGAAAAGATGGAAGAATGTGAGGTGGCACCAGAGCGACTTGACTTAGCTAATGAATGGCGGGAAAAGCTCATTGACGAGATTGCTTCTCACAATGACGACATTGCAGAGCTGTTCTTAATGGGAGAGGAAATTTCCTTGGAAACCTTAGTAAAGGAGATCCGCCGTGGAACCATTGCCCAAGACTTTATTCCCTTCCTCTGTGGAGCAAGCCGCCGAAACACAGGTGTACAGCCTCTCATAGACGCAGTTGTGGACTATCTCCCTGCCCCAGATGAAATTCCTCCCGCCAAGGGAATCCATATAAAAAAGGAAGCTCCTGTAGAAATTCCTTGTTCTCCAGAGGGAACACCTCTGGGACTTGTTTTCAAAATTCAGCATGATCGAGAGGCTGGAAGTCTATGCTATGTACGCATGTATTCTGGAAAGATTAAGGCTGGAGAGCAGGTTTTTAACGTAGGCAAGAAAAAGCGAGAGCGAGTAAATAGAATCCTTCGTATGCATTCCAACAAAAGTGAGGCCATGGATAGCGTTTCTGCTGGTGACATTGCAGTATTTATCGGTCTCAAGCTGGCTCAAACGGGAGATACCTTAGGTAGTGAGGGAATGCCCGTGCTGCTGGAAAACATGAATTTCCCTGAGCCTGTTATTTCCGTGGCCGTGGAGCCTGCCACCCTTTCTGATCGAGACCGACTTAAGGACACCTTGGAGATTCTTTCAAAAGAAGATCCCACCTTTACCTCCCGAGAGGATGCAGAAACAGGCCAGCTGATTATTTCTGGTATGGGTGAATTGCACCTAGATGTTCTTGTCACTCGCATGCTGGAAGATTTTAAGGTAGAAGCTCGGGTTGGTTCTCCTCAAGTTACTTATCGTGAGTCCGTTACTGCCAGTGCAAGCCACACAGAAACCTACGACAAGGTGCTGGGAGGTAAGGATAATTATGCTGGTATTACACTGGAAGTTGCCCAGCGTGAAACTGGCAGTGGTAATAGTTATAACTGTACCTACAAAAATGCTGCCGTTCCTGCTGAAATCTTTGAAGCAGTTCAGCGGGGAATTGAAAATTCCTTTGGTGCTGGTATTAAATACGGCTATCCTTGTACCGACATTGCCGTTACTGTTACAGGACTTGATTATAATGAGCTTACCTCCACTACCTTTGCCTTTGAGGCTTGTGCGGTGGCAGCCTTTGATGCAGTTTGCTCTAAGGCCAGTCCTGAGCTCCTGGAGCCAGTAATGAACGTGGATATTGTTTGTCCTAAGGAATTTGTTGGAGACGCCATGAGCCAGGTAACTCAGCGTGGTGGTATGATTCAGAGCTTGGAGTCCAAGGCTAGTGGTGACATTATTCATGCCCAGGCTCCCATGGCAAAGATGTTCGGTTTTTCTACAAACCTCCGTTCTGTAACCCAGGGACGAGCTTCCTTTGGTATGGAATTTAGCCACTTCCAAGTAAAACCTGGTGGATTAGGTAATGCCTATTGACATTTTATATCCTTT
>JAGCMR010000278.1 GCA_017646305.1 Spirochaetaceae bacterium | reverse complement strand
CACCAACGCGGATGCGCTGTCTGCCAACGGCGGCAACGATACCATCTCCGCTGTTACCGCCATGGGCTACGATGCCTACTATGTGGCTCTCGAGGCCATTAAGAAGGCCGGCTCTGCCGATAAGGCTGCCATCAAAGCGGCTCTGGGCGGCGTAACCTACAAGGGTGTTTCCGGCGATATCGCTTTCGATGCGCAGGGCGATGCTGTGCGCGATACCGCTTACATCAAAACGGCCGATACCGCTACCGGCACCTGGAAACTGGAGAAGGTACAAACCGGCTCCTCCAAATAATTGTTTATACAGTTGTATAATTTTTACCGCTATGGCGGGGGCTTTATGCCCCCGCCATATGGTGCCTTATTGAATATCTCGAAAAGAGCCGGAATTCGACTTTTTTCGAGGTGTTCAAGCGAATACCAAAGGAGGTAACCTTGTGGAATATTTGATTTCGGTTTTGCTTTCCGGCATTTCGGTTGGCGGCCAATATGCCCTCATTGCCATTGGCTATACCATGGTATACGGTATTTTGCGTCTCATTAACTTTGCCCACGGAGACGTATTTATGGCAGCAGGACTGATTTTGATTTATGCCCATTCAGTGCTGCCCTTATTTATTTCTATTCCTTTGACTATAATTTTTACTGTAATCTTAGGATTTGCAGTGGAGCGGATTGCATATAAACCTTTACGAAACGCACCTCGTATGTCCATCATGATTTCTGCAATCGGTATGTCATATCTCTTGCAAAATCTGGCCCTCTACGTTACAGGCGGTTTGACTCAGTATTATCCTTCCATCCCATGGATTTCTGATACAGTGAGCATCATGGGAGCTATGACAAAACGCGTTACCATTATTACGCCATTTTTAACCATCCTTTTGGTGCTTGCTCTCGTGTTTTTGATTAAGCACACAAAAATCGGTATGGCAATGCGCGCTGTATCAAGAGACTTTGAAACAGCAGAGCTTATGGGTATTAAGCTGAATTCAGTTATCAGCACCACCTTTATCATTGGCTCCTTTTTGGCAGCCATTGGTTCCATCTTGTTTTTTTCCAATTATACTGGTGTTACCCCCACAGCAGGAGCTATGCCAGGTCTAAAAGCCTTTGTGGCTGCGGTTTTTGGTGGAATTGGATCTATTCCCGGTGCCGTAATCGGAGCCTTTATCATCGGTATTTGTGAAAACATCATCAAGGGCTTAGGCTGGACCACCTTTAGTGATGCCTTTACCTTTGTGCTGTTGATTGGAGTGCTAATGTTCATGCCCACTGGTCTCTTTGGCGAAAAAACCACGGACAAGGTATAAGGAGGCTGCAGTGAATACCCTAACAAAGACTAATAATAAGAAGAATCTCATTGTAGGCTTTATACTTTTAGCCCTGCTGTTCATTGTTATTGCAGTGTTGGAGCAGATTCTTCCCAGAACCTCCATGCTTTTTACGGTGTTAAAAAAAGGTGCCATCTACGCACTGGTAGCCGTATCCATGAACCTGTTAAATGGCTTTACTGGCCTATTCTCCCTAGGACAAGCAGGATTCATGCTGATTGGCGCTTATACCTACGCAATCTTTACCATTCCCCAAGACCAGCGAGCTGCGGTGTACCAGTACTATGACGGTGGAATCATTCAGTTTACCCTGCCCTTTCCTGTGGCCATAATTTTAGCAGGTTGTGCCGCCGCCCTCTTTGCCTTCCTGATTGGTTTGCCAGTGCTCAAGCTGAAAAGTGACTACCTTGCCATTGCTACCTTGGGTTTTGCAGAAATTATTCGCGCAATCTTCCAGTGGGACAAATTGGGAGCCATTACCAACGGTTCAAACCTGCTGAGAAAATATCCCGTGTTCAAGAGTACCCTCTTTCCCTTTGCAGTGGCAGGCATTTGTATTGCCCTCATTCTGCTGCTGATTAATTCCACTTACGGCCGAGCATTTAAAGCCATCCGTGATGATGAGGTGGCAGCAGAAGCCATGGGAATTAATCTTGCCCACCACAAGCGACTGGCCTTTATCATCAGCTCCTTCTTTGCAGGAATTTCTGGTGCCTTGCTGGCCATGTTCCAGACTACCATTCAGGCTAGTCAGTTTAAGTCCGCCATGACCTACGAAATCCTTTTGATTGTGGTTATCGGCGGAATCGGGAGCGTTACTGGAAGCTGTATTTCCTCCTTCCTGTTTATTGCCTGCTCTGAGTGGTGGCTGCGATTTCTGGACAATGGAAACCTCTTTATCGGAAACTTCCACGTGCCTCTGCTACGACCTGGCTTCCGCAAAGTTGTATTTTCCATCGTTATTATGGCCATCGTTCTGTTTTACCAGAAGGGAATTATGGGAGACAAGGAATTTTCCATTGCAAGAATTAAAGCCTTCCTTCAAAGCCTGCCAAGTCGATTTGCAAAAAAGAAGGAAACTGCCGCCCCAAGCCCATCAACAGATTCTGTAGGTCAGAGTTCTGAGGAGGAAAAGTAACCATGGAACGAAGCATTTCATCAAATAATATTCTTACAATGGAAAATATCACCATGCAGTTCGGTGGTGTTGTGGCGGTAAACTCCCTTTCCTTGGAAGTGAATAAGGGAGAAATTGTTTCCCTCATTGGCCCCAACGGAGCGGGAAAAACTACTGCCTTTAACGTAGTAACAGGTGTGTATGCCCCCACCAACGGAGCGGTGTTTTTCAACGGAAAAAAAATCATTGAAAATTTTCCCAAAAGAAAGATGAAGCGTCTTTACGGTGGGACGCAACAAGGTGACTACACAAAAACCTTGGAGCCCACCCCAGATAAAATTACAAAGCTGGGAATTGCCAGAACTTTCCAGAACATTCGTCTGTGGAAAAGTCAGTCTGTGTTCAACAATGTATTGATTGCCAAACACATGAGACGAAGCAGCAATATTTTTTCTGCCACATTCCGATTAAATCACAAGGAAGAAAAGCAGCAACGAAAAGAAGCACAGGAATTGCTGGGGATTTTAGGTTTGCTGGAGGTAAAGGACGAGCTTTGCACTAGCCTGCCCTACGGATTGCAACGACGACTAGAAATTGCCCGAGCCTTGGCCACAGAACCAACCTTGCTGTTGCTAGACGAACCTGCAGCAGGAATGAATCCTCAGGAAACAGCGGAGCTTACTGACTTTATCAGAAAAATTCGTGATGATTTTAACCTTACGGTTTTGATGATTGAGCATCACATGGATTTGGTTATGGACATTTCCGACAGACTCTACGTCTTGAATTTTGGTGCCCTTATTGCAGAAGGAACACCAGAAGAAGTGCAGAATAATCCTGTGGTAATTTCCGCTTATTTAGGAGAAAACTAATGCTAAAGATAGAAAACCTCAATGTATCCTAGGGTGGAATTGAAGCCTTACAAGGTATTGACTTAGAAGTCCCCGAGGGAAAGATTGTTACCTTGATTGGAGCCAACGGTGCAGGAAAATCAAGCCTTTTGCGCACGATTTCTGGTCTTGTAAAGGCAGAAAGTGGTTCCATCAAGGTAAATCAAAAGGAAATTGCAGGACTTCCCATCCACAAGATTTGTAAGGAAGGCATTGCCCTTTCTCCAGAAGGTCGCCGTGTTTTTAGCGACCTGTCCGTAAAGGAAAATCTGAAAATCGGAGCTTACCTCCGAAAGGACACCAAGGAAATCGAAAAAGATTTAGAGTGGGTTTATAGCCTTTTTCCTCGGTTGCAGGAGCGTTCTTGGCAATATGCAGGAACCCTCAGCGGTGGAGAACAGCAGATGCTGGCTGTAGGACGAGCCTTAATGAGCCGACCAAAGCTGCTAATGCTAGACGAGCCTTCTTTGGGTCTTGCACCCCTGATTGTGCAACAAATTTTTAGCATTATCCAGGATATCAACAAGACAGGGGTAACTATTTTGTTGATTGAGCAAAATGCCAATATGGCTTTGAAAATTGCCGACTTGGCCTACGTTATTGAAACAGGTCATATCGTACTGAAAGGTTCTGGAGAAGAATTGTTACAGAACGAAACGGTACGTGAAGCATACTTAGGAAAGAAAAAGGATACAAAACATGGGGTTTGACGTTTTTCTTGCAATCCTTGGAGCCATCTGCCTGCTGATTGGAACAGTGGGCTGCGTGGTACCTGTTCTACCAGGAGTGATTTTAGCTTGGGCTGGACTTTTGTCTGCCTATTTTTCCTATTATTGTACTATTCCTACAGCATTGTTGGTGGCCACTGGTATTACCACTGCCATTGTGTCAGTACTGGACAACATAATTCCCATCTACCTCACAAAAAAAACAGGTGGTTCCAAGGCGGGAATGTGGGGCTCCACCATCGGCTTGATTGCAGGTATTTTTGTAGGCCCCTGGGGGATTGTACTAGGTCCCTTTGTAGGAGCCTTGGTAGGAGAGCTTATTCACGATAATCGGGATACAAAGCGTGCATTTAAATCTGCCAGCGGAGCCTTTTTAGGCTTTTTGCTAGGAACTGGACTTAAACTTGTTCTATGTGGCTTTTTGATTTGGATTTATATTCAAAGCTTTAAGCTAGAGTCTGCCTTTAATTTCTTAGGCTAAAGCTCCAAGGTCTTTTATTCCCACACTACAAAAATCTCATCTCGACAGACTTTATCCCAAATGCCTGCATCTCATAACTTCATCCCGCAGCTGCATCTTGGCAAATTTTCAAAAAATCCATTTTTTTTCCAGCAAAAAAGACAAATTCTTCATGTTCAACCCTATAAGTATAGTAAAGAAGTTTTTTTCAGGAGATTGAATGGAAAATCAAACCACCACAAAATTCAAATGTTGGGAAGACCTAGACATTACCGACGACTTTATTTTCACCCGAGTCATGCGGAACAAGAAACTCTGTCGTACACTGCTAGAGATGATTCTAAAAGTAAAGGTTGGTAAAATAAAATTCCTCACCAGCCACCACGCCATCCAAATTGATCCCAACGCTAAGGGCATTATCATGGATGTGTATCTCAAGGATGAAAACAAAGTCATTAATGTTGAAATGCAGGCTTCTAACCACGGAGACCTGCCACGCAGAGCCCGATACTACCAAGCCGCCGCTGACATTGACACCACACCAAAAGGCTCTGAATATAGCGACTTAAAACAAAACTACGTTATTTTTATCTGCACATTCGACCCGTTCCACAAGGGGAAGTCATTTTATACCTTCCAGAACTACTGCGTTAATTATGATGAACCAATCCCCTTGGAGGACGGTACAGAAAAGATTTTTTTAAACACCACCGCCAAAGACCTCAGTAACCTTGACCTAGATTTACGCTTATTTTATGATTATATCAAAGGTAAAGTTGCACAAACAACCTTCACCAAGGAGCTGGATGCCACAATTTCTCGGATGAAGCAAGAAAAGGAGGAACGAAATATGTATCTTACCTACACGTCCCGCATGATGGAATATAGGCAAGACGGATATGCTGAAGGCCGTGAAGAAGGTATTTCCATCGGGCTTGCAACTGGCCGTGAAGAAGGTATTTCCATTGGGCTGGAACGTGGATTGGAGCAAGGGCTGGAACGTGGAGCCCACCAAACTAAGCTGGAGACGGCACGAAAATTTATTTCCATGGGGCTTTCCCCTGAGCAAGTATCCCAAGGCACCAACCTCCCGCTAGATGCAGTCCTAGAACTGGCTCAAACCAAGTAAATCTCACCACAGGAACTTCATCCACAACGGCGGGGCTACTGAGTTGGACTGCTTCTCATAGATTTTTTACTCCTCGGGAGACTCCACCTCCTCAGCTCCATCCCAAAGCCTCATCTCGGGAGCTTCACCTCCTTAGCCCCATTCCAAGACCCCCATCTCAGCAGCTTCACCTCCACAACTCCATCCCAAAGCCCCATCTCGGGAGCTTTATCCCTTAGTCCCAACTCGGGAGCTTTATCCCTTAGCCCCAACCCAAGAGCTTCACTTCCTCAGCTCCATCCCAAAGCCTCATCTCGAGAGACTTCATCCCATAGCTCCACCCAAAGCCTCATCTCGGGAGACTTCACCTCCTCAGCTCCATCCCAAAGCCTCATCTCGGGAGACTTCATCCCATAGCTCCATCCCAAGACTTCATCTCGGGAGCTCCACCTCCTCAACTCCATCCCAAAGCTTCATCTCGGAAGACCAGTCGTTTTTCACTGGAAAACTACATGTTTCTCACAGGAAAACAAGTTGTTTCTCACCGTGAAACTAAAGTTTCTCACTGGAAAACCAAATGTTTCTCACTGTGAAACTAAAGT
>JAGCMR010000277.1 GCA_017646305.1 Spirochaetaceae bacterium | reverse complement strand
TGCCAACTGGATTTTGGCAGAAGTCCTTGCAGTCTTGAACGAGCAGGAGCTTACTATTTCCCAGCTGAAAATCGGTCCCAAGCACATTGCTGCCCTGGTAGATGCAGTTATCGATGGAAAAATTTCTGGAAAGCAGGCTAAAGAAGTCTTTGCAGAAATGCTAGAGACAGCAGCTATGCCAGCAGAGATTATCAAGGCAAAGGGAATGGAGCAGGTTTCTGACTCTAGCGTTATCGAGTCCTTGGTGGATCAGGTAATTGCAGAAAATCCCAAGGCTGTGGAAGACTTCAAGAATGGAAAGACAAACGTATTGGGCTGGCTCACCGGTCAGGTTATGAAAAAGTCTGCTGGTAAGGCAAATCCTGCTTCTGCCACGGCTTTAGTAAAAGAAAAGCTTTCGGCCCTGTAACAATGAAAACTACTCAGTACTGGTATTGCGCTGAATTTGAAGACAAACACGGCACCATACAGCGGGCAAGAGGTTGTTATCTTTATACCCGCAAAGGACGCCGTGTAGTGGATATGTATCAGGAGGCAGGACGTGCTATCTTGGGATGGGGCAACTCAAAGGCTAGTGCCGTCTTCAAGAATATCATGAACCGGGGCCTTACTGGTACCTTTCCCACCGATTACGAAACCCAATTGGAGCGTTCTGTCAAGACTTTATTACCAGAGTACCAACAGGTACGCTGGTATAATAGCCTTGTGTCTGCTCAAACAGCCTTGGCTCAGTACTTTAACTTTTGGACAGAAATTCCTTTGGGAGAACATCCCTTGCTTGATGCCACAGAATCCCCCTTTACGGAGGATTACGACTTAACCTTAGATAGCTGGCTGGCAAAAAAGGGTGTTCCTCGGTGGAGACCTTGGTTAGATGAGGCCTGGTTTACTTCTTGGCAGGAAATTCCCCTGCAAGTAATGGAAATTAACGAAAAGGCTCAAACTGCCATTGTGGTTGTGCCTCCCCTTCCCTGGATAAAAAGCTATTACATAGTGGCCTTTACAGAAGTGGAAGGAAGGTTCATTCCACCCTCAGATGTTCTTTTGCCACCAGTAATGGCTTCTACAGCAAGAGCCATCTATGACTTGATTGCAGAAATCCCCAATCGCAGTGAAAAGGATTGGTGTAAGTTTGACTTTGTGGTAAAAAAGTACTGGGATCGTCGTGGGCCCTATCTTTTACCCAAGGTACCTCCGTCTCGGTATCGTGAATTTTTCAATCATTGTCTAGACTTTGGTATTTTCATCTCTCCAAACTATAGAATTCCATCTATAATTCCTTGGGGAGCAAATGAAGGTGATTTTACCCAACTGAAAAAAAATCCTTTTTCTTTCGAATTTTAAGTTTGTTGAAAAAGAACCGATAATGATGTATCATTCAAAATCAGTTTTTGCCAACGCTTAAACTGAAAAAAAGGAGTATGTATGGCAACTAAAAGCTCTACTGGATTTGGTGTAGTACTAGTTCAAATTGCCCTTGGTCTTTTTTTTATTGCCAGTGGTATTTTAACCCTGCAGCTTGACTCAGGTTTCTTGGGACGGATTCAAGCTGGCTTCGGTGGAAATGAAGTAGCAACTGCAGTATATAGTATCTTAAAGGGTGATGTAGCAAATATTGTAATCATTGCCATTGGTGTATGTGAGATTTTAGCTGGACTTTTCTTGATTCTCCGTTTCTTTATGGGAGTAGGAAAATTAGCTGACATTGTATTAATTATTATCATGATTGTCTGGATTGCAGTCATTATTTTAGTTGATATTTTAGGAAATGGAGGTTTGCTGAAAGGAGCCTTTAGCAGTTTTGGTTCAATTATTTCTTTCTTAAAGGTTCTCTCAGCCCACTTGTTAGTACTTGGTGGTATCCTCATCGTAAAACGAGGCTAATTCCCTCCCAATAAAAAAAAGAACCCCGCAGTTTTGCCCTGCAAAACTGCTTAAGCTGGCCAAGGGCCAGCGACCTTAATGAAACCCCGCAGTTTTGCCTGCAAAACTGCTTAGCTGGCCAAAGGCCAGCGACTTTAATGAAACCCCGCAGTTTTGCTCTGCAAAACTGCTTAAGCTGGCCAAGGGCCAGCGACTGGTCCATTAGCTCAGTAGGATAGAGCGGCTGCCTCCTAAGCAGCAGGTCGGACGTTCGATTCGTCTATGGGCCGTATATAAAAGCCGAAAACCCTGTGGTTTTCGGCTTTTTTGTTTGCAAGGTACTTCATCAATTTAACTCTACGGAGCGTTGATTGTATTATAGGGCCCATCAAGCTATACTGATTCATGGAGGTAACGTATGGATTGCCAGAAGGTGGGTAACTTGATTCGGCAACTTCGCCTTGAACAAAAGTTGACCCAATTACAATTGGGGGAACAACTGGAGGTAAGCGACAAGGCTGTTTCAAAATGGGAGCGAGGGCTGGGCTGTCCAGATCTTTCCCTTATTTCTCGGTTAGCTACCCTCTTTCACGTGGATACAGAAAGCCTTCTTGCAGGAGAATTAAAGCAAGGCTTGGTTCTGGGAGGAAATATGAAAAAAATAGTGTTTTATGTCTGTCCTGAATGTGGAAACCTTGTTACATCAACTGTTACCACCTCAATTACCTGCTGTGGCCGAAAGCTACAGGAAATGGAAGCGGTAAAGGCCAGTCCAGAAGAAAAATTACAGATAGAGCCCATTGAAAATGACTTTTTTGTTTCATCAAACCATGAAATGACAAAGGAACATTACATTTCCTTCGTTGCCCTTCTCACTGGTGACACCCTCATGGTAAAAAAGTTGTACCCAGAATGGAATATGCAAGCCCGCATCTCTCAGTTTGGTCATGGCAAGCTTCTTTGGTACTGTACTAAACATGGATTATTTTATCAGCTAATATAAATTTCTTGTGCATTTTCATCTAATTATAGTATAATGGCAGAATGAAAAAGTCTATTTTAAAGACTGCCAGTACATTTTCATCGATTTTTCTCATTTTTGCCTGTTCAAATTCTCAAAATCCCCAGGGGATTCAGCTAGATTATGAGAATACCCTAAGAAAGCAGTTTCAAAATAGGTTTGATAGTATTTCTTGGACAGAAGAATTGGAGGCAGATTTAATTACCCAAAGAGAGGCTTCCGATTCTAAAATTTTTTCCAGCAAATCCTTGAATAACCTTGCTGCAGCGTCTGTTATTAAAATCACAGATTCCAATGCTATTTATCCTACCATTGACGGCTTTGGAAGCATTAAAATTACATCGATTCCTGCTTCTCTTAAATCTATGATTACTGATTTTTGTGCCGAACTATTAAATATATCCCAAGCTAGTAATTCTTCCCAAGAAGAAGTTTCTCAGAAAGAAATTTCTGAGGAGATATATACAAAGTTGGCTTCCCATATTTCTTCTGAACGACGATATATGTTGAGTATTTATTTGCAGGATACAAAAAACTATCCTGTTGCCAGTAAATTCTATCTTGGAAGTCCTTTTATCACTGGAGAAAAATACGAAGTACCAGTATTTTTTCTTTCGTCACAAGGAAATTGGATTGTCCTCTTGTATGCTCAACTGCAGGAAGATGAATGGAAGATAGAACAGATACGTTATGGAGATTTTGTCTATGAATGATGTTTTGTCAGGAATTGAACGAGACTTAGTTGTATCCTATTTATGCGATTGTAACGTACCTTTTTCCCTCATACCCAATCATAGTACTGATAGAATTTTTTCCTTCATCACTGGCCAAAAAGGAGTAAAAATTTTACCAGAAGGAATTATTTTATTTACTGATTCCATGGCCTTACCTCAAGATTTAATCGGAACCCAGGTACACTTACGGTTTTATTTTAAGAAATTAGGACTTTCCTTTTCCAGCCTTGTTTCTTGTACAAAGTCTGGTGCAATTGCCTTGGTGGTTCCAAGGGAAATTCTTCGAATAGCAGATACAGAAGAGAATGGAGGAAATGGTTTTTCCTGCAATGTTTTTTTGGGAGAAGCTTTTAGTGGTCAGCAGCTCATCTGTTCCCTGAGAGAAGGCTACCCACTATTTATGCCTTGGGTTTGGCGTTATCTTCCAGAACATCCTAACAGCCAGCTATCTGGACGTTTAAAAGGAATTTGTGGTGCAGTTCCTGTAGAGGTGCCAACCTTAATTAGAGAAAAAATGCTTTCTACAGGAAAGGCCTTGTTTGTAACAGCAGGGTGGGTACAGCCTGGCATGGTACTCCCCTTTGACGGCTGTATTACCTCCCGTGATGTAGTGGGAGAATTGGAGCTACTGGATGACCTTGCAAAGCTAAAAAGTGGTTTTTACTTTGCCTGCGGACACATGGAAGAGGAAAAGAAGATTCACGATAATCAAGCTCAAGTATATTGCATGGAAGGGGCCACCTCATCTGAGGACCTGTTAAAAGTCCTCCCCTTGTTACCAGTATGCCGATACCTTGCAGAATCAAAAGAAAAGACACCACCTCCTGCCTTATTAGATAGAATGCAGCCTTTGGAGCTTTTATATCTTAGCAGCACAGAGATTGTTTTTGCCACTTGGAGTGGCCCATTTCCCCTACAACAAGAAGTACAGTATTCTTTACTGCTCCAAATTCCATTGAAAACTCTACGCCGTTCCATCACAGTGGATTGTTCTGTAGCATCTATTTTTGAAAGTGGAGATGGAAGAACCTGTGCCCTGTGCCGTCTGGAAAATCTTAAAACAGAAGACCAACGATTCCTCTTTGAATCATTGAATAATAGTCGCTATATATAAAACTATTTGTAATAATTTTATTTTTAAAAAAGTAAAAAAAAGTTAGCAAAAGCTAAATTTTTTTAAATTTTTCCTTGATTTCTGTTTATATATTTATTATATTAAGTATATCAAAATGATTTGATTTTTCTTAATCACATCTTTATATGGAGGTTTTTTATTATGTGTGAGAATACAAAGTTCCTTTCTTGTGGTGACTGCAAAGCAGTTCTGTTCCGTCTGCCTGGAGATTTCCCTGGAGCACCTGAGGGAGTTAAGGCTCTTGAGGCTGGTGTAACTGATGCTGCAAAGGAAAAGCACATTCCTGTAGCTAAGGTAGAGGGAAACAAGGTAACTGTTGTTGTAGGTAGCGTAGAGCATCCTCAGACAGAAGAGCACCACATCAGCTTCATCTTGTTGGAGACCAACATGGGAATCCAGAGCCGCACCTTGGCTCACGACGGAAAGCCTGAGGCTACATTCTTGTTGCAGGATGGCGAGAAGGCTATCGCTGTATACGAGATGTGCAATCTCCACGGATTGTGGAAGGTTGACCTCTAATTAGCTTGTTTTTCAAGCTACAGCTGCGGCTCACTTAATTTAGTTGGCCAAAAGCAAAAAAAACCTGGGAAATCATCCTTAAAAGGAGCGATTATCTCAGGTTTTTTCGTTTTAAATAAGATTAATTTTTAAGCTGAATAGCATCTTGCTACAGAAGACTACTATTCAGATCTAAATTGTAATTTATAAAATTATTCTGTTTCCTTAGGAAGAACAACAGGGGGCTTTGACCCCATGAAAATAGACAGAGGCTGCAAAAAGCTAATATTTTCGCAGACGATTTTGAGAATTACCATCATGGGAACGGCGAGAATCATACCTAAAAAGCCCCACAACCAGCCCCACACCGACAAAGATATGATGATGATAAAGGGTGAAAGCCCCAGATTACGCCCCTGAACCTTTGGCTCTACAAAGTTACCAAGAATCATATTTACTGCCAGCATTACAAAGCCAACCCAAATAACAGGGCCTGGTTTTGGCCAAAATTGAACCAAGGCAAAGAATGTAGTTAAAATTCCTGAAATAATGGAACCAAAGTTTGGAATAAAATTCAGTACAAAGGCAAGAAATCCCCAGATGATAGGAAAGTCCAGATTTACCACCCAGGTACCAAGAAATACGAAGATTCCTGTCAAAAGGGAGATAAAAAACTTTACAGAAATATATTTTGTTACCTGCTGAATAATATCCCGCATAATGAGGGTAATCCGTCCTGGGGACTTACCATCAAGGGCCGCAATGGCCTTTGCTTTGAACAAGCCCATCTCCATCAAAAGAAAGATAAGAAAAAGGCTTACCACTGTGAGATTTCTTGCAAAGGTAATAAGATTGTTGGAAAAACTTACAGCCATACTTTGAATGGCATTTCGCACTCCCAATTGATTCCAAAGATTATTAATCAAGCTT
>JAGCMR010000276.1 GCA_017646305.1 Spirochaetaceae bacterium | reverse complement strand
TGCAGCCATTCGTTGGTTGTTGAATACTGTATTTATGTCTGTAGCTTCTATGTTACTTACTTGTATAACTGCTGCTATGGCTGGTTATGTATTGGCAAAGAAGCGCTTTGTTGGTCGTACTCTTATCTTTACCTTGGTAGTATGTGCTATGGCCTTGCCCAAGCAGGTTATTTTGATTCCTCTGTTGCGTGAAATGTCAGCTTTGGGCTTGTATGACAATCTGTGGGCAGCAATCTTCCCCATTGTTGGTTGGCCCTTTGGTGTATTCTTGGTAAAGCAGTTTGCCGAGGGTATTCCCACGGAAATGGTAGAAGCCTGTCGTATTGACGGTGCCAGTGAATGGAGAACCTTTACTGACGTTATGTTCCCCATGATTAAGCCTGGTGTTGGTGCTTGTGCTATCTTTACCTTCATCAACTCATGGAACGACTATTTCATGCAGTTGATTATGTTGACATCAAACAAGAACCTGACCATTTCTTTGGGTATTGCTACCATGCAGGGTGAAAGCTCCACTGACTATGGTCTGTTGATGGCAGGTGCTGCTTTGGCCTCTATTCCTATCATCATCGTGTTCTTGATTTTCCAGAAATACTTTACAAAGGGCATCACCATGGGTGCTGTTAAGGGTTAATGTATATGAAAGATTTGACAAAATATCAGGGAATTATCCCTGCATTCTATGCTTGCTATAATGACAATGGTTCTATTTCTCCTGAGGGTACACGTGCTCTTACTCAGTTGATGATTGACAAGGGTGTAAAGGGCTTGTACGTATGTGGTTCCTCTGGTGAATGTATTTATCAGGGAAAGGAAGAGCGAAAAATCACCTTGGAAAACGTAATGGCTGTTGCTAAGGGCAAGCTTACTATTATCGCTCACGTTGCTTGCAATAATACTGCTGACAGTATGGAGCTGGCTGCTCATGCTGAAAGCTTGGGGGTAGATGCAATTGCTGCAATTCCTCCTATTTATTTCAGATTGCCAGATCATGCTATTGCCCAGTACTGGAATGACATTTCCTCTGCTGCTCCCAACACAGATTTTGTTATCTATAACATTCCTCAGTTGGCAGGAGTTTCTTTGACTGTTCCTCTCTACAAAAAGATGATGGAAAATAAGAATGTTATTGGTGTAAAGAATTCCTCCATGCCTATTCAGGACATCCAGATGTTTAAGGCAGCTGGTGGAGCTGACCACGTGGTATTCAATGGACCAGATGAGCAGCTTATTGGTGGACTTGCTATTGGAGCTGACGGTGGTATTGGTGGAACCTACGGTGTAATGCCTGAGCTGTACTTGACAATCGAAAAGCTGGTAAAGGCTGGACGTATTGATGAAGCTCAGGAAGTTCAGTACAAGGCCAATGAAATTATCTACGCTATGTGTAGCTGTCACGGTAACATGTATGCTGTTGAAAAGAAGATTATTGCCATGAGAGATGGAGTTGAATGCGGTGGTGTTCGCAAGCCTTTGGCAAATCTCATTCCTGAAGATATGGCTACTGTAGAAAAGTGTCGCACCATGATTGATGAGGCTGTGGCATTTTGTAGCAAAATTTCCTGCTAGAGAGGAAGCTATGGATAAGAGTTCTTTACTTGCTACAAGAGAATGGGTCAAAAAAGAGCTAGATGCCTGTGTTGATTTCTGGCTTAAGAACGGTCTTGATAAGAAGCATGGTGGAGTTTACACCTGTCTTGACCGAACTGGCCGTATTTATTCCACAGACAAGAGTGTGTGGATGCAGGGACGCTGTGCCTGGACTTTTTCCTATCTGTGTAGTGTTTACGGTAATAAACCAGAATGGTTAGAAGCTGCAAAAAGCTGCTTAGATTTTTTGGAAAACCACTGCATCAATCAAAAGGCTGGGGGAAGACTGTATTTTCAGGTAACTGAAGATGGTAAGCCTCTTCGTCAGCGTCGCTATTGCTTTAGTGAGGGCTTTTATGCCATTGCTAACGCAGAGTATTACGGTGTAACAGGTGACAAGATTCACTTGGAACGTGCCCGTAAGGCTTATAAGATGATTTACCAGTTGAACAATGGTTTGGTAAATGACCCCACTGGTATGGGCCCCAAGGTAGAGCCTGAAACTCGACAGGGAAGAGGACTGGGTGAGCCCATGATCTTCTTGAACATCACCAGTGTAATGCGTCGTACCGACCCTGACAATGCAGCTGAGTACAACAAGCATGCCGCCGAGTGTGTAGAAACTATCTTCAAGTATCACATGCGAGAAGATTTGAAATGCACCTTGGAAACTGTTGGTAAGAACGGTGAGTTCTGGAAGGATGTAACTGCTGGTCGTGTGGTAAATCCTGGTCATGACATTGAGTGCAGCTGGTTCTTGATGGAGTACGCCAATTACATCGGTGGTGATGAAGGTAAGTCAATTCACGACAAAGCCATTACTATCTTTGACTGGGCTGCAAAGGGCGGCTGGGACAATGAGTATCAGGGACTTTTATACTTTACTGATTGTCTTGGTAATCCTCCTGAAGCATACGAGCATGACATGAAGTTGTGGTGGCCTCATAATGAAATGCTTATTGCTAGCTTGATGATTTATCGTGATACTGGTCGTCAGGAATATCTTGATTGGTTCAACAAGGTAGTGGATTACTGCAAGCAGTACTTCTGCGACCCAGAGTATGGAGAGTGGTATGGGTATCTTCGCCGTGATGGCAAGCCCACCATGCCTTCCACCAAGGGAAGCACCTTTAAGGGACCCTTCCACGTGCCACGTTGCTTGATTATGCTTGATACCATGTTGGGACAAGTTCTTGAAGCAAAAGACTAGGGTAGGTTACTTCAACAAGTAATCGAAGGCTAAATAAAAAAGGGCTGTGGTGAAAGCTTTGGGAAGATTCTTCCTGAAGCTTTCCACTAAACAGCCCTTTTTCATTTTAAATTATCAGTTTAATACTGATTTAGAAAATACCAGTAACGCTACTGGATTTGAAAGTATTGCCGATGCAGTTGAATTTGAAAGCAACATAGATGCTATTGGATTGAAAAGCATCTCACCGCTCTGACTGCTAATTTTTTTGCAGCACCATACAAACCGGGGCGACCTTTCTTAAAGTTGTAGCCCCACAAAGCCATGCTTTCTTCTTGGTTTGAAGACCAATAGGTTTTATGGTCATCTA
>JAGCMR010000031.1 GCA_017646305.1 Spirochaetaceae bacterium | reverse complement strand
TCTTTTACACCCTCACTGACAATTTCCTTTACTGTTTTACCAGCTTCTAACTCAGGTTCCTGTTCAAGATAACCAATGGAATAACCAGGAGAAACTGCGGTTTCACCAGTAAAATCGGTGTCCACTCCAGCCAAAATCTTGAACAAGCTGGACTTACCAGAGCCGTTGGCACCAATAACACCAATCTTTGCCCCGTAATAATATGAAATGCTGATATCCTTCAGCACCGTCTTGGTTCCATAGGTACGTGAAACACGACTCATAGAATAAATGATTTTCTTGTCATCAACAGTTGTAGCCATGACCTAATTATAGAGGAAATAGAAAGATATGTCGAGGGCGGGGATATCTGAAGGAGGGGAAAGAAAAAAGGGAGACAGTTTCACACCATCTCCCTGTTAAAAGGATTTATTCTACCTTAAACACTTGAATTTCTTCGGAAAGACTTCTGATACTTTCCTTATTTGCCAGTGTTAATTTGTTCACATCTTGAACAGTTCTATTTACCTGAGCAGAGCCAGCTGCCATTTCATTCATACTAGCAGTAATATTACTGGTAAGCTCGTTCAAGTGAGCCATTTCTCGAGCCACAGCCACACTTCCTTCCAGCATCTTGTCAGAGCCTTCCTTTACCTCCAAGGTAACCGTATTGATATCCTTGATCGCAGCCAGAACCTCCTGACTACCAGAATTCTGTTCCTGCATAGCAAGGTTCATTTCCGTACTTACCTGCATGATTCGTTCAGAAAGCCCATAAATTGAGCTAAATTTTTCTTCCACCGTGCGGGTAGATTCTGTCAAACTGGTAATATCAGCACTTATAGTCTTCAAGGTAGAGGTAATAGCCTTACCTTGAGTACTTGATTCCTCTGCCAGCTTTCTGATTTCATCGGCAACAACTGCAAATCCCTGTCCAGCTTCACCTGCGTGAGCAGCCTCAATGGCAGCATTCATAGCCAACAAGTTTGTTTGACTTGCAATATGCTGAATAATTCGAGAAGCCTCCATGAGACCACCAGAAGCCTCATTAATTTTTCTAGTAACATCGGTGGCATGGGCAACTGTATCACGACCACTAGTGGTGGCAGAGGACAGTTCCTTAATCATGGCATCGTTCTTTTCCAAGGTCAAAGAAATGGATGAAATATTAGCAAGCATTTCTTCTACCGAGGCAGAAGATTCTGTTACACTAGAGGACTGACTAGCAATACTGTCACTTACCCTTTTAATAGTATCGATAATATGTCCTACTGTTTGTGTCGTTTGTGTTACACCAGAAGCCTGAACAAGAGACTTATCCTTAACAGCAGAAATATTACCTTCCATCTGATGCATGGTGCTGGCAGCTTCTGACATGTTTTCAGCTAGGTCATCACCAACAGTAGCAAGATTCTGAGAAGAATCCTGAATAGTATGAATAAGGTGACGAAGATGTTTCATAGTACTATTAAAGTCGTCGAACATCTTTCCTACCTCGTCATTTGCCTTTGGCTGGAGCTCTACCCGCAGATCACCAGAACTTACAACACTTAAGGCTTCTGAGGTTTGAAGAATAGGATCCAGCAAGGAGCGGCGTAAAAATGTAACGAAAACCACAATCATTGCCACTACCAATACAGAAATTGCAAACATGATTGTTTCATAAATAAGCATGTTTCTGTTTAGGTGGTGGAATTCCTCTGACATTCGTTGGGTAATATTAGCATTAAGGGTATCCAAAGGATGAATAATTTGATGTGAAATAGAGTTGTAGCTATCGCTGGTAAGAATTCTTAAAGCAAATTCCTGAACACTTTCTCCTGGAATTGCTATTTGAGGGCCAGCAATAATTTCACCCAAGCGAATACTCTCCATTGCTTGATGTTCTGTTCGAGCAAGACTTTCAGATACAATCAAAGAGGTTTCTACTGTAGCCAATTCATCTTCTGTAAAACCAACAGTTTCGAGCAAATCCAAAAGGTGAATGGTAACACCAGGATAGAGGTTTTCAGCTAGGTTTGAAGGTCGAGGAGCTAATCCTGAACGCCAGGCTACAATGTCGTTATATTCACGATAGTATGTTTCATTTCCATTAGACACTACATACATACGACTATTGTTAGACAAATCCTCAGAGCTTTGCTTTAGCTCGCTAGCCAAAAGCTGACAAAGACTATTCCGTTCCTGACTAGCTAAGATTTTATTTACTGAAAGTCGGACCATGACAACCATAGCTATAAGAACCGACATCATTATGATTATTGCAGTGGATTGAATGACAAACTTAACTTTGATGGAGGTTTTTTTTCGAGATGAGGTAGCTGATAAACTCATAGATACTCCTGTAACCCATAAAAGGCATCCTTGTAGAAGGAAACTCTAATGACAACTATATCTCTAGTATAATAGAGCAAAATCGAATTGTAAATGTTTTTTTCAAGAATTTACCAGCTTCACCCAAACCACCCTTACGATTCAGCTTTTGAATAGAGACTCCAACTATTTTTTCCCTTAGTTTTTGAGTTATACAGGGCCTGGTCTGCACATTGGTACAAGATAGCATAATCATGATTTGCTTGAGAGGCAAAAGCCACCCCAATACTGGAAGTTACCACAAAGGAATCACCTTTATAAGGGTATTCAAAATGACAACGAGACAATAGAGGCTCAACACATCTATTAACTGCATCAAGAGAAGTCATTCCTGGAGCATAAATACAGAACTCATCGCCTCCCAAACGGGCCACCACATCGTCATCTCTGAATATAGATTTTATGATTTGGGCCACATCACGTAAAACCTTGTCTCCTTCTGGATGGCCCATTCGGTCATTTACCAGCTTAAAATTGTCTAAATCTACAATAAAGAAGGCTCCATCATTGCTTTTGCTAGACAAGAACTCTCGAATTCGAGTTTCAGCAGTGGCACGATTGCTCACCCCAGTAAGCATGTCTGTAGTAGCTGCAACCACAAGCTGAGTTTTTTCTTGAACTACATCTTCCACGTTAAACAAGTCTACATAAACAATCAAATCTCCGGTAGCAGCATTTGTAATATGGGTATCTCGAACCTCTATCCAAATCCATTCACTATCACAAAGTTGCACGGACTTTATGTTACAGGCATCAGCACAAAGGGAGATAATAGCCTCTTTTCGCATCCTTACCTGCAGAGAATTAATCTTAAGCTGAGCCTTTTTTTCCAAATCTAGGTGAACAAGATCCTTTCGCAAGGCTTTTTGATCATCTGGATGAACACAAAAATCAATGTAGTGATTTATCATCTCAGAATAGCGTGCTTGCTTCGGGTTTATGATATAAGTATCGAATACTGGATGGAGCTGTTCCATGCGATCCTGAGTGGCATTGTAAGAATAGCTACAAATTGCCTTTTCCTGCATACTACTGCGGAAATCTTTTTCTAGCTGGAGGTCTTTTTTAAGATTTACTGCGTATTGCTCCTGACCTTTTTCACGACAACGGAACAGGAGGATAATATAACCACCAAGCAACAGCGTAAAATCCTTAATGAGCATTTGAAAATAAATAATCTCTAGATACTCATTATTTCCTCGAAGCTGCAAAAGAGTGGTG
>JAGCMR010000275.1 GCA_017646305.1 Spirochaetaceae bacterium | reverse complement strand
TCCGCAAACCAATTATAGGTTTCTTCCAGCTTGCTTCTTCGTGATCGTATTGTTCCCTGGAGACGTTTTCTTTTGAGTACATCTAAAGGTGAAGTTGACTCCCCTAAAATCAAATTTACAAGAGTTTCTTCATTATTTTTTTTATTGTATAAGCCATCAACAATCCAGGAATCAAAGATTACCCTGGGCCATAGCATCATTTCAGTATTAAGCTGCTCATTGCTCCATGCCGCAGTCTCACCTTCTTCTACACTATCAGTTGGCTGTAACCAGGGGCCCACTGCAGGCACCTCCTGTCCTTTAAACCACAAACGACTTTCCACTCCATAGGGCTCCATACCAATAACCTTAGAGTGCTTGATGCCTTCTTCAATGGTTCCAGCTATGTCCTTGCACAGCTCCTTTTCATACACAAAGAATACTCGTGCTAGCTGTTCTTCTATAGTTCCGCAGGGGCCATAAGCGTCAAAGCTTTCCAGCAATCTTTTTTCAAAAAGCTTATACCAGTCGTTTCGTTGTTGATCTACAGGCTGCTGCTGAAAGGGATTTTCCTTGTGGCTACAGAGAGGATGAATTTTTACAATTCCACCGCGCCAATCTATAACTTCTGCTAACAGCAAATCTCCCCTCTTAAAGTTCCAGTCTTTAAAAATCTTAGAACAATCAATAACCGTTAAGCTTACACTTTGAGGGAGCTCCTCTTCAAAGGAACGGAGCATACTATCTCGAGCCGCAGGATCAGAAAGAATAAACTGAATAGCATATTCCTCACCAAACAGGGAAAAAAATGGCAACACTTCTCGCAATGGAAAATCCATTATTTTTCGAGGAAGAATCTGGTTATCAAAGGAAAAACGTAAAGCTCCAGATGATTGCTCTGAATCTACAAATGGAATACAACGATGGCCCACCAACAAGTAGCCACCTTCAATTTCTTTTGTAGTAGGCTTTATAGTAAAGGTAGCCCCTGTAAAGGCTCCTGCTCGGGTTAAAAAAGTACCGCCTTCAAGAGAGAATACAAAAGGATTCATTCCAAGATATGCCTCTATTTCTGCAGTAGACATATTTGCACCAATATGGGAAAAACCTTCTTGAATATCTTGTGCAGAAAATTCTTCAGTTTGAATGCGAATAAAAGCCATTAATAGGTTTTCAATATCAGATGTCATCCTCCATATCATATAATGCAACTAGTCAAAAATCAAGAGAAGGTCTTTAAACAAAGCTTTATCTATAATCACCTCTTCCTTTTGTCACAGTTATATTAAAATGACACAGTTAAACGTGTTGTTTTGACACATATTTTACTCTGTTTTTTACGAACGTGTTTTTTTGTCCCCTACTGGCTTGTATTTTATTTCTAACAGACCTTTTGAGCAATTTTGTCAATTCTATTTAATTTATTATATAATATTGAATTATAATTTTAACTTAATTTTTCTTTTATTTTTTGAAATGTTGGCATGGTAATTGCATTATTTATAGTGTAAGGCAAAACTTACACATCAACTTTTTAATTTATTACCAATGGAGGTAACACATGAATTCTTTAGCTTTTTTTAACCCACGGTTTACATCTGATCTTTTCGATGTAATTGACAGAAATCTCAGCGATTTGGTACCTTCTCAGGCTTCAACACCAGTTGTAACACCAAAGGTAGACGTTCGAGAAACACCTGCTGCATATATTCTTGACATGGATCTGCCAGGCTTCACCGAAAAGGACGTGGAAATCAACCTAAAAGATAGAGTACTTTCTATTTCCTCAAAGATGGAAGAAAAGAAGGAAGAAAAAAAAGAGGGAGAATGGCTCATTAAGGAACGACGTTCCAGCTGCTTCTCTCGTCGCTTTACCTTACCCCAGGATATTGATGCAGAAAAGGTAACTGCTGAGTTTAAACACGGGGTCCTTTCTGTGGATATCCCCCGTAAGCCAGAACCTCAGCCTAAGCAAATTGCCATCACCGTTAAATAAACTTCTAGCAGTTTATTCTTAACTTCCTCCTTACCAAATAAAGAGGCTACCTTGGGAATCCCCTCGGTAGCCTCGCTTTATTTCGATAAATTCTTGATGTAAAATCAAGCCTAACGAATATCCTCCACCTCTAAGGTTGATTCTTTTAGAATCTGTTCAAACTTATCACGTTCGATACCAGTTACCTTAACAGTACATCGTCGTTGAGCAGCATCATCCACGTCAAAGGTTACCAAGGAAACAATATTTCCGTTAGCATCTGCAATGGCGTTAGAAAGCTTTGCAATCATTCCTGGTTTTTCCTCCACCTGGAATGTGGCACGAATTCCATCATGGCGAGCCCCAAACATATCAACAAAGGTTCGGAACAGGTCAGTTTCTGTAATAATTCCTACCAGCAGCTCCCCCTTCATTACAGGAAGACAACCAACGTCTGAGTCTGCCATAATACGAGCAGCTTCTTCTACAACCTCTGTCTGCTGAACAGTAATTACATTTTTTACCATTACTGTTTCAACCTTCAGCTTGGTAAGCAAATAGCTGATTTCATACATATCCAAGGTAGTTGCAGCAGAAGGTCCTGCCTTTACCAAGTCCTTTTTGGTAACAATTCCAACCAAGCGATTGTTCTTGTCCAAAACTGGTAACTTTCCGATTTTTTCCCTTGTCATCAGCGCCCGGGCATCATTTACAGACATATCGGGCGAAACAAAAATCGGATTCCGTGTCATCACATTTGCAATAATCATGTTCCCTCCTCAGGCATCTATTGGTTTAACCGCCAAGATATGCGGCTTTTACTGCATTATCCTTTGCCAACTCATCTGCGTTACCAGACTTTGTTACCAAACCAGTTTCCAAAATATAGGCTCTATTTGCAATAGAAAGTGCCTTATATGCATTTTGCTCTACCAACAATACAGTGGTTCCAGCTTGATTGATTCTCTGAATTATAGAAAAAATCTCATCAACAAGAATTGGGGCCAATCCCATGGAAGGTTCATCTAACAACAAAAGTCGTGGCTTTGACATCAATGCACGTCCCATAGCCAACATTTGCTGCTCACCACCAGAAAGTGTTCCTGCAATCTGACGAATTCGTTCCTTCAACCGAGGGAACATTTCGTAAACCATTTCCAGATCAGTCTTGATTCCAGCCTTATCCTTTCGAGTAAAGGCTCCCATTTCCAGGTTATCGCGAACAGAAAGATTTGCAAAAATTCGTCTTCCTTCAGGTACCTGAATCAAGCCCTTCCGAACGATTGCATCTGGAGACAGAGAAGTAATATCTTCCCCTTCAAAAATCACATTTCCACTAGCTTTTTTGATAATGTTTGAAATTGCATGGAGAGTTGTGGTTTTTCCGGCACCATTAGACCCAATCAAGGTGATAATTTCCCCTTGATTAACCTCAAAGCTAATGCCACGGAGAGCCTTAATAGCTCCATAGGAAACTTCCAAGTCTTTCACTTGTAACATCATAAACTATCCTCCCCACCAGCATGATCTGCACCCAAATATGCCTTAATAACATCAGGGTTAGACTTAATCTCATCTGGTGTTCCGCTGGCGATAATTCTTCCATAATCAAGCACCATCAGTCGTTCACAAATTCCCATAACAAGATGCATATCGTGCTCAATCAAAAGGATGGTGAGATTGAATTCCTTGCGGATAAAAGCAATAAGCTTCATTAACTCATCTGTTTCCTGGGGATTCATTCCTGCAGCAGGCTCATCCAACAGCAAAATAGAAGGATTTGCAGCTAATGCTCGTACTATTTCAAGCTTTCTCTGCTCACCATAGGGAAGATTTGCCGCAATTTCGTCCTTCTTATTATCAATCTTGAACAAGTGCAGCAACTCTTCAACCTTTTCTGTCATTTGTTGCTCGTCTCGTCTAAATCGAGGAGTCCGTAACAACACGTCCCAAGGCTTTACCCTTCGCTGAGAATGCAACGCAATTCGCACGTTATCTGCCACCGTCAGCTTATTGAACAAACGAATATTCTGAAAGGTTCGGGCAATACCGATGCAATTCAGCTGGGCTGGGCTCTTTTTTGATGCCACGTGAACATGACCATTTCTGTCCCAGAAATTGATTTCACCTTCTGTGGGAGTATAAATTCCAGAAAGCATATTGAATACGGTGGTTTTTCCTGCACCGTTTGGTCCAATTAAACCAACAAGCTCTCCTGCATGAAGCTCGCAGTTAAAATCACTTACCGCACGTAATCCACCGAACACAATGGAAATATTATTTGCCTGTAGCAACAAAGTGGAATTATCTCTCATTGTGCCTCTCCTTTTCCACTGCCAGCTTTTTTAGTGGATTTTCCAGCTGCTTTTGAACCGATTTTTGCCATTAGCGAATCCCAAAGCTTTACAAAGGAAATTTCCCTCATTCCCAGCAAACCCTGTGGTCTAAAGAGCATTACAAAGATAAGAATCAAAGGATAGATCAACAAGCGATAATCCTGTAAGAATCTTAAGAACTCCTGCAAATAAGTCAGTACAAAGGCTGCAATTACAGAACCTGTTACTGAACCCATTCCACCAAGCACAACGAAAATCAAGTAATCGATACTTCTATTAAAAGATGCCAGATCAGGCTTAACAAATCCGATAAATGGTGCATACAAGGCACCACCAATTCCTGCAATACAGGATGCCACTGCAAAACCAATCATCTTATACTTGAATACAGAAACTCCGTTGGAATTGGCAGCGATTTCATCCTCGCGTACCGCAAGAATTGCTCTACCATAGGTTGAACGAACAAAGTTCTGCAGCAAGATAATTACCAGAACAAGCATTCCAATAACTGCAAGGTAGGCATAATCAGCACGGGCTACAAAAATTGTTGTAAATCGCAATCCGTTAGCACCACCAGTTATAGATTTAAAGTTTACCAGCAAAACACGAATAATTTCACCAAAGCCTAGAGTAACAATAGCCAAATAGTCACCCTGTAACTTTAAGGTAGGAAATCCAATTAAAATACCAAAAATTACTGTTACCAAAGCAGCAATGATAATACTTAACGGTAGTGGCATTCCAACGGTCTGAGTCAAAATAATTGTTGTGTATGAACCGATGGCCATAAATCCAGCCTGTCCCAAGGAAAGCTGACCAGTAATACCACAAATTACGTTAACACTGATGGCCATAATGGCATTAACGCCACCAAGGGTAATAATTTGTGCACTGTAAGCATCAATAATACCTACTGAAATCAACAAATATGGCACCACAATTGCCAATACTGCCACGCAGCCAGGAATCAGCATGTCTCGAAGAACCTTATTTTTCATGGCTACACCTTTACCCTAATCTTTTCACCAAGAATTCCTGTGGGCTTTACCAACAAGATAATGATGAGGATTGAAAATGAAATTGCATCAGCATACTGTGAGTCAATGAATCCCTTTGTCATGGTTTCAGCAACACCCAAAATATAACCGCCCAACATAGCACCTGGCACAGAACCAATTCCACCCAAAACAGCTGCAACGAAGGCTTTCAGTCCGGGCATGGTTCCCATAGTTGGTTCAATCTGAGGATAGGCTGTAGCATACAACACTCCACCTGCAGCAGCCAAAACTGCACCTAAGGCAAAGGTAAAGGCGATTGTTTTATTAACAGAAATTCCCATTAAGCTTGCAGCCTGCATATCGTAGGATACAGCACGCATTGCCTTACCAGTTTTTGTGTAGTTGATAATGTAGTTCAAGATAATCATCAAGATTGCAGACAAGGCAATAACAATCAACTGGATATTTGAAATGGATACAACTCCCAAATTAATGTTTATTGTCTCCATGGTTGGGTACTGACGTGGATTAGGTCCAATAAAGGGCAATACACGAGCTCCATTTTGCAAAATCAATGAAACAGCAATAGCTGTAATCAAGGAATTCAATCGTGGAGCTGAACGGAGAGGACGATAAGCAAATCGCTCAATCAAAATTGAAATAACCGCACAAACTACCATAGCAAAGATAAAAGCCAAAAACATACCTACTGGTGTTGTTCCAAATTGACGCAATACAAAATACCCTGAATATGCCCCCAACATCAAAATATCACCGTGGGCAAAATTGATGAGCTTTACAATTCCATAAACCATGGTATATCCTAGGGCAATCAATGCGTACACACTACCTAGAGACAAACCGTTTATCAATTGCTGAAGAAAAAGACTTCCCGCATCCATGATACACTCCGTACATTCCAGTTCTTTTATAAGGATCAGTTCCAAAAACTTTTTATTTATAATTTTAGCCTAAATATATTACACGATTTCTACGGTTTTTGAAAGACATAACTTCAATTATATTCAATATTTTGTATTATAATTTAAAAAAATAAACCGGATACTTCAAGGAGAAGCACCCGGTTTTTTACCCGATTACAACTTAGGGATTAACTGTTGTCTTGTATACAGGGGCCAACTTATCTCCCTGCTTTACAATCTCCAACATTACAGCAGATTTAACAGGGTTGCGCTTTGCATCAAAGGTCAAGTTACCTGTTACGTAAGCACCATTTGTCTTCATCAACTGATCCTTCAATACAGTTGAGTCAGCAGAATTTGCAGCAGACATGGCATCCTTCAACAGATATACGCAGTCATAACCCAGTGCAGCAAAGGAAACAGGTGTTGAACCATACTTACCCTTGTAGCTATTTACGAAGGTAACAACCTTTTCGTCTGTGGAGTCAGCTGCATAGTGGTTTGAATAGAAACCATTCAAAACTTCATCACCAGCGTTGTCAATGATTCCGTCCCATCCATCTGCACCTACGATAGGAGCAGTAATTCCCTGAGCACGCAACTGCTTTGCAATCAATGCAACAGTTCCGTAGTAATCGGGAAGATATACTACATCAGGATTTGTTGTCTTAATCTTTGTCAACTGAGCATTGAAGTCCTTGTCACCAGTGCTATAGGATTCCTCTGCAACAACAGTTCCACCACCCTGCTCAAATGCAATCTTGAAGTTCTCATACAAACCGATGGAGTAGTCGTTCTGAACATCGTACAGAACAGCTGCATTCTTAGCACCCAAATCTTCAAGAGCAAACTTTCCACCAACAGTTCCCTGGAAGGGGTCGATAAAGCAAGCACGGAATACATAGTCACCAGCGTCAGTAATATCTGTCTGAGTTGCAGCAGGTGCAAGCAGCAATACCTTCTGAGCCTGTGCCAAGGAAGAAATTGCAGCAGTACAACCTGATGTCAAAGAACCAATGATAATGCTACAGTTATCCTTTGTAACCAACTTCTTGTATGCGTTTACTGATTTTTCAGGACTTCCTTCATCATCCTCAGCAACCAGCTCCAACATTTTTCCGTTGATACCACCAGCGGCATTAATCTCATTAATAGCCATTTCTACACCATTGCGGCACTCTGTTCCATAAACAGCAACGCTACCAGACAAGGGGAAAATTCCACCAATCTTAATTGTATCTGATGTTTTCTTGCTACAACCTGTAAACATCATCCCTGCAATCATTACTACAAAAAGAACAACAAGTGCTTTTTTTGCAAAATTTTTCATTTGTAACCTCAATTACAATTTGCGTTATTTT
>JAGCMR010000274.1 GCA_017646305.1 Spirochaetaceae bacterium | reverse complement strand
AGTCCAGCGGGATAGGGAAAGACATCGGCAGCCAGCACTACCGCCCAGCACAGGCCGCAGATGATGGCCAGCACCCGCCAGGTGGTGGTAGTGTCCTTTTTCTGTCTGAGCTTGGCTCTCCGTGGTATGGCTCCCCCTTCCTCCACGGCGTTCCACAGCGGAGGCTTCTTGATTCAAAAACTTCTTCTTCCCATACACCAAAACACCATCTGTGTCAAGGGCAAAACAGGCAAATTGTACTTTTTGATACTTTTTTAAAAGGGTCAGAAAAAAGAAAAAAAGGTCAAAAAGTGTCAGACCAGCAAAAAAGCCTTTACAGGTGGTGGGTGCGGGGGTAGAATTGGAGGTGTTGAAAGGGAAGGACGTGAGACTTTTCCCTTCCAACACTACAGGACGTATGCCCTGCAAAAGAATGTGTCACCATTCACTGCGAGCATACCATAAACGGAATATGTTTTCCAGAGGAAAAAGACTGGAAAACGAAGCTTAAGGAGGCTCGCAATGGCAGCATCAACAGAGAAAAGTGAACTTGTAAGTGGTTTTGTGGCACTCTCCACAGAAGAACTTGTCCAAGTAAATGGTGGACGGGGAAGCAAAGATTCGTCTAGTTCGAGCTGTAGCTGTGGATGCACTTGCAATTCATCGGAGAACTCACAGGAAAACTCATCCAAGAATAGTACGAGTTACACCAATTCCATTACAGCTTCTGGAGAATTCTCATCTGATGGTCAAAACCCTCCATCTGGAAGTGGCAAGATTGAAGTAAGTTACACTCAGTCAGGTCAAAAATAACAACAAATGATGGGAAGACTTTCTCTTCCCATCATTTGTTGATAAGGAGACTACGGTGCGTTGCTACTTCAAAAATTTACTATTAGGATTCTTTCTTGTATCATTTTCTCTCATCCTGACACCCGGCTGTCGTTCCACACCTCCGGGAGACCATCAGGCAGAACTGTCCAGATATTGGGACTGGGGAAGCCATACCATTCCCTTCACCCTCAGCTATCCTGGGGCGGAGCGGGTACCGGTGGTGGCGGTCGAGCTAAACGGACAAACCTATCACTTTTTGTGGGATACAGGTTACACAAAGTCCACCATGTTCAAGTCAGGAATAGAAAAATATTTCGGCAGCCTTGAATCCTGGGCAGAATACACATTGCCCACCTACATCCAGCTGCTGGAAGCCCAAGGAGAATTCGTCCCCGAAGAATTGAGTCCTAAAGAAGAAAAGCTTCTTGCAAAACAGCTGACAAAGGAAGCCAAGGACTGGAACAGCAGGTACAGCTTTACCGTAACAATCACCATAGCAGAACATGACGGCAGTGGAGCTGTGGTGCAGAGCCAGGATTTTCCCTTCAAGGTCAGTTGCACTGACAGCCCTGTATTCAAGGTACTGGACGGCATTGTAGGGATGGATATCATGGAGACCTTCGGCAAAGTCACCTTTGACTACCAGCAGAAAATAATCCTGCTAGGCGGAAAGGAGATTAAGGGAAGGGAGTTGTTTACTGAGCGGCATGGAGGGACATTCCTTGTTCCCATAATCACCAACGGAATGGAAGAGCAGGCAACGGTGGATACAGGAGCAGCTGATTTTATTGTTCCAGCCAATTGGCAAAAGAAAATCGCCACAGCCACCTCGCCAAAGCAGGAGATGCAGGAACTCTTTGACCAAGGCCAAAGCAAGGGGTACAACTACAAGTTCAGCATGGAGAAAACAATTTCTTCTGACAATCACCAGATACACATTGCGGGATTGCAGTACACTGGAATCAGACCCTATAAGGTATCGAATCCGTTTATAAAGGCCACTCCGTCCACAAAGGTAAGCCTTGAGCGTCCCCTTCTTGGCTACCCGTTCTGGAAGGATAGGATTATACAGCTGGACTTCGAGAGCAACATCTTTCGTATACGATAAAATAAGGAGGAATAGAATGAGTTATTCAATTGAACCAGCATGTTTAGTACGTGATGAACTCATCCGAAAGATCATATTGGCAAGTACTAGTATAGAAAATCAATGGTTTTTCTCAAATGGAGCCTTCAATGCTAATCTATACATTAGCCAAAGTATTGACACGTGGAACCATGAGGAGTTCGCCGTAGTACATGGAGTGTACACAGGCCCTACTTTTGGAAGAAAATCCTTCTAAAGTAGGGCTTTTTTATTGACTTCATCCCCCCTCCCCGCCCCTTGAGCCAAAAAGCTGATTTCCGTATACTGTGAGTATGTTAGAGAAAATT
>JAGCMR010000273.1 GCA_017646305.1 Spirochaetaceae bacterium | reverse complement strand
TTTCTCGTGTTTTAGCTGGAGCAAAGTTCACCATAACAAAGCCTAAGCTCATGGCTGCAAGAATATTATCTAGTGCCAACAAGGTACAGATTCCCGTACTGAGAAACAAGGCTCCCAAGGAAAAGGAGAGGATTCGCCCTTCATCGCTCATGAGATTACGGATAATCTGTCCTAAGGCAAGACCGATGAGACCGCCCACCACAAGAGATCCGCCCACTTCGTACAGGAGAGAAATCAGCTGGGCACCCAAGGTTAATCCTGCTCCGCCCCCTAGGAGAATAGCTGAAACAGAAGAGGCCAATGCATACAGGATGAGGGCAACGGCATCGTCAATGGCCACAATCCCCAGCACCGTCATGGTAAGGGGGCCTCGAGTTCTATTTTCCTTCAATACCTCGGTGGTGGCTGCAGGAGCTGTAGCAGAGGAAATAGATCCCAGTACCAAGCCTATAGACAGGGCAGTGGCAAAATTTCTGGTGAGGGCAAAGGCCACTGCTGTTACTACTATGGCTACCACAAAGAAAGGCACAATGGCTTCAAACAACAGAATTCCCACGAATTGCTTGCCGTATTTTTTTATCACACCGATTTTCAGTTCGGCTCCAATCAAAAAGCCGATGAGAGAAAGAGCAACACTACTTAAAGGCTCCAATGCGGTAATAACGGGAACGCTTAAAAGTTGTAGTCCAGACTGACCAATCAATACACCGATAACGATGTATCCCACCACTTGGGGAATCCTCAGCTTTTGAAAAAGCCGTCCACCAAGGGCTCCTAAAAACATAATCAAACCCAGTAAAAGAATTAGGTTTGCAGCTTCCACCGTGGAAAACTGCATAAAATCAGGAAGGAATTGGGCAAAGATATTCATGGCAGGATTATAATGATAATGAGTTTTTTGTGCCAGATGGTTCTTCTGGTATCATGGTAAGTTGTCTCAGTGGTGCAACAGAAAATTACTGGTAAAAAGAGTGAAATCAGATTATACTGGAATTTGTTGTGGAGGATTGATGGAAAATTTTACCCCGAAAAATAAATCTTTATTTCGTCGCCCCCTTGTTCGGTTGCTTTTGGTGATTTTAGCTTCCATTGTAATGGCGGTGAATCTAAACACCTTTGTTCACGCTGGAGGATTATATCCTGGTGGATTTACCGGCTTAAGCCTTTTGATTCTAGAAATTTTTAACCGATTTTTTGGAATTCATATTCCCTATGTTTTGGTAAACACCCTTCTCAACAGCATCCCCGCCATTATTAGCTTTAAGTTCATCGGCCGCCGCTTTACCATTTATTCTGGCCTCATGATTTTGCTATCAGGCTTTCTTACGGACTTGATTCCTGTGGGCCTCATGACTCAGGATGTGCTTCTTGCTGCTGTCTTTGGTGGCCTTTTGAATGCCTGTGCCGTTACCCTTTGTCTTGTGGCGGGAGCTACCAGCGGCGGCACTGATTTTGTGGCCATCTACTTTTCCCAAAAATACGGTCGTGATGTCTGGAACTATATTCTGGCCTTTAACGTGGTAATTCTCAGCATTGCAGGAATTTTGTTTGGTTGGGACAAGGCTTTGTATTC
>JAGCMR010000272.1 GCA_017646305.1 Spirochaetaceae bacterium | reverse complement strand
TGGTCAAATCTCTGTAGATTAAACCATCTTGATTTTCTGTGGTAACACGAACAGGTACCTGATTTTCCATATAAACAGTAACAATTTCAGTAGAACCAGGAATTTTAAACACAGCTCGAGAATTCTGTGTTCCCCCCTCTTCAATATACTGAGTGTCCCAATTACCAGATACAGGATCCCCCCAAAGGGATATCACCCCTCTATCCTTAGTATATTCCTGTCCAAAGTCAAATTCCATATCTAGGTTATTATCCAAGAGAGTTTGCTGAATGAAAATTCCTTGAGGAAAGAAAATCGAACCAAAAAGCTCATCATACAAGGCCAAACTTTCAGCAGGAGAAGCGTAATCCAAATAATTTTCAGCAGAAAAACCAAAGTTTTGGGTTAGTTCAAACCAACCGTCTCCATCCAAATCCACATTGCGTGTTTTGGGAAGACCATCTTCACAAGCAAGCTGTGCATATAGGTTTTTGCCCTCATAATACTGAGCAGAACGCACCTTTCCATCTAAAATAGAAATTTCCATCTTTGCCTGTGGCCGTTCCTGTACAGGATAATTAACAGTATAAGCTGTTTCCGCCAAGGTTCGCATAGCGGGGAAAAGTCCATCTGAACCAGTTTTCAACTGAGGGACAAAGAATTCGCCACCATCTAAAAGCCCTGCTAAAGGCTCGTAGGATAGAATAGAAACAGGAGACCACTCTAAGGCTTCATCCACAAACTTAAAGCTCATGGAGTGTAACTCCATAGATGCCACAAAGGGATACTTGTTATAGTAAACAAAGATTTTAGCCTCTGGCAAAAGAAGCTCCGTTGGAACACCAAAATCACAACGTGCAACCCAGTCTTCTACCCCATCTTGGTTTTTATCGTAATGAATCTGCTTTGGTCTACCACGGGAATACATAATGCGAAAATCATCAATGCCATCCCCTGTTGTATCTTGGGTAATTGTTCCTTGGTATCCGTTAAGAAAGGCCTTAAATGCAGATTTTGTGCTAGACTCTGTTAGTAATTGTGCAAAACTTTCTAGCTGAGCCAAAGAAATAGAGGTTGATGCAAAGGAACAAAAATATTCATAGGCCTGAGCCTCAGAAATAATACCAGCATTTAAGGCTAAACTAGCATACAATGGATGTCGTTTTCCAGAAACACCAAAGGATTGTAGACGTCGTTGACCTGCTTCAACTTCAACAAAGAGGCTTGAAAGCAAGTACAATTCCATAGGATAATCCCCAATCTCGTCAAAGTTTTTAGCAAAGGTTTCTCCCAGCTTTTCAGCAGCAGGACTGTAGCTTAAATCAGGTTTAACCTCATAGGCAAAGAACACCTGAGGAAAACGCATATCATCAGGATATAATCGAGCTGCTTCAGATACAAGCTTACGAGCCTGATCGTAGGACTCATTCGTTCCCAATCGATAGTAACAGAGAATTTTTAAGTATTCACGAGAGGATGAAGGGAAAATTCTTCCATCTTCAAGATACCGCAATGCCCGCTGAGAATCTCCAGTCTGAGACAAAAGTTCTGCATACAGCAAAAGTGCACTATCCTTGTTATAATCCACCCATTTATCCTGTTCAACAGCCTTTTTTATTGCAGGAAGTACCTCGGAAGGACTTTTTCCCAGCTGGTATCCAGAGTATGCATTTAAAAACCACAAATCTGAAATTGACTCATCGTATCCTAAACCCAATTCTGATTGAGAAAGAGCATTTGTCCATTGTCTATGGTCAAGGTATGTCTTTCCTTGCTGATAACAACGGACAGCCGTACGATAATTCGCCAAAGCTGTATATGAGGTAGTTGAATTAGAAGTTTCACCAACAAGAGGCAAGCCGATAAAAGCAAAACAACAAACAAGAACTACAAGTATGCTGAATTTATTTTTGTTCATGGACACTCCTCAAATTCTGATGGAATCTCTGGGAATAAAAAATATACGAGACCCCTATCCTATATTATCGGTACGTCAGTGGATTCTGCCCCACTATTTCTTGACTCAAAACCCAATAAGTGACGAATTTCTTCATCACTGAGGGTTTCCTTTTCAATAAGCGTCGTTGCAAGCAAATCTAGTTGATCTCTATGTTGGGAAAGAATATCCGCACATCTTTGACGAGCCTGCTCCAGGATTAATTCCACTGCAGCATCAATCTTTCTGGCAGTTTCCTCTGAGTATGTTTTATGACGAACCAAATCTCGTCCCATAAATACAGGCTCATCCTCTTGATTGTAAGCAACAGCTCCCACATCCTTAGCCATACCCCACTGACAAACCATACGACGAGCCAATTCTGTGGCACGATGTAAATCGTTTTGGGTACCTGTAGTAGTATCATTATATACCAAGGATTCTGCTGCATAACCACCAAACAAAATCACTAGTTGATCCTCTAGCCAGCTACGAGTATGTGAATAGGAATCTTCTTCAGGAATTCCTACGGTAACACCTAAGGCTCGACCACGAGGAATTACAGAAACCTTGTGGAGGGGAGAAGCATGCTCAAGATAGTAATATGGCAAGGCATGTCCAGCTTCATGATAGGCTGTCATCCTCTTTTCCTTTTCAGAAATCACCATTGACTCCCGAGCAACTCCCATCAACAGCTTATCCCGAGCAAGCTCAAAATCCTCCTCCGTAACACGCTCCTGATTTTTACCAGCGGCAAATAAAGCAGCTTCGTTTACTAAGCTAGAAAGCTCTGCTCCACTCATTCCTGGTGTTGCCCGTGCAATACGACTAAAATCAACAGATTTATCCACAGGCACCTTAGCAGCATGAACTGAAAGAATTGCCTCTCGTTCCTTCATATCAGGAAGAGCCACTGTCACCTGACGGTCAAAGCGACCAGGACGTAACAAAGCTGGATCAAGAACATCAGGACGGTTGGTAGCAGCAAGCACAATGATTCCATCCTTGTTTTCAAAGCCGTCCATTTCCACCAGCATCTGGTTTAAGGTTTGCTCACGCTCATCATGGCCGCCACCTACACCAGCACCTCGACTACGACCAACAGCATCTATTTCATCAATAAAGATGATGGCTGGAGCCATTCGACGTCCCTGCTCAAACAAATCTCGAACACGGCTAGCTCCTACACCAACAAACATTTCCACAAAATCACTTCCGGAAATATGCAAAAAGGAAACACCAGCTTCTCCAGCAACAGCACGAGCCAACAAGGTTTTTCCAGTACCAGGATTTCCCACTAAAAGCACTCCAGTGGGAATCTTTGCTCCAATAGCAGTATATTTTTTAGGATTTTTCAAAAAATCAATAATATCCGCTAATTCGGCCTTAGCCTCCTCCTGACCAGCTACATCAGCAAAGGTTACTTTTTTTCCACCATTGTACAAACGGGCACGACTTTTTCCAAACTGCAAACCCTTTGTATTGGCCGCCATGTTTTGACGCATCATTAGGGAAAAAACTAGCATCATCACCAGCAACAGTGGAAGAGTATCAATCAATGTATCCCAAAAGCTGGGCCCTTTTTTTAAGCCACTTACCTTTACTCCCTGAGCCTCCAACAAAGGCATCAGCTGAGCATCATTATAGGGAATAACGGTTTTAAAAAAGCTATGACCATCATTTGATGTAGATTCCATAACACCTTCAATCAAATAATCATTGGTTATTTCAACCTCTAATACCTGATTTGCTTCCACTGCAGATAAAAATGTGGAATATGGAATTTCTGGAAGACTAGTAAGTTTATTGTTCAGAAAATAAAAAAGCCCAGTGATTACAAGCATCACCAGAAAAAAAATAAAACCAAAATCAACGGTTCCTCTAGATTTTTTTCGTCCTAGAGGGTTCTTATTCAAGCTATTGTCGGACATATCTGCGCATTATAGCAAATCTGTCACGATAAAACAATAATTGATACCAACAGTTTACCAATTTCTTCCACCACAACAAACTGCTTTCCAAGAAAAAAAAGATTTTTTTGCAAAACCTCCTGAACAGACTCCTCCTTTCCGTCAATAAGAGTCTTATCCCCTGGCAAAGAATTTCTAATTATAAATGGAGGAATAAATTTTTTCCCATTAAAAAAGAGGCATTGCTTTTCGATTCCAGCTTCTTCGGTAATCTCAATAGAAGTATTTGTGGAACAAATGGTGTAATAGCCAGCCTTTTCCACAAGAAGAGAAAATCCTATCTCAGCAAATTCTTGAACCAACATTCTTATTATAATCAGTTCTTTTTGAACAAAGAGCTCTATTTGACCAAAGGAAAAAATTCTACCTCGAGGAACGACAACATTCCCAGAAATAAGTGGTTCCAGCAAATAAAAGGGGACTCGCTGTTCTACCCCAAATAAATTTAAACCTTGAAATAAAACTCTTCGTCTCAAGGCAGGATGTAAGGAAAAAAAATCTTTCCATGAAGCATACAGATTTCCATTACCATCTTCTTTCCAAAAATCCCTTGGAACAAAAGAAGCAATAAAATTATTATCTGTGCTTCTTTTTTCTGCACCAGTAACAACAGCCTTGTTCCAACCAGAAAATTCTTTATTTAATAAGGGTATGAGAAGGTTTCTGCATCTATTTCTAAGATAATCGTTTTCTTCATTAGTTTTATCCTGACAAAATCCAATATCATTCGCAGCTAAAAATGCTTCTATATCCTTGCGAGAAATTTGTAGCATGGGTCGCAAAAATTTTTCTCTCACTACAGGTATACCAGAAGCTACACCATCACCACTTCCTTGTAAAAAACGTAATAACAAAGTTTCTAGCTGATCATTATGATTGTGAGCAAGACAAAAAAAATCACATTTTTTTTCTTTTATTACAGACTGAAAGATTTCGTACCGTAAAAAGCGAGCAGCTTCTTCTATTCCTCGCCCTCGTAATTGAGCTTCTTGTTCCACCTTTCCTGGTTCAAGGTCAGCTAGAATAAAATCTATACCAGAAAATCTTTCACAAAAATCTTTTACAAAAAGACAATCACCAAGACTTTCTTCTTTTGAACGAATATTGTGATTGATAGAAACCACTACAAAATCAGCACCCTGATTTTTGAATAATCCTTCTCTCAATAAAATGGAACTAAACAACAATGCCATGGAATCTGCACCACCAGATACCCCAAATCCAATCTTTTTACGAGAACTAAAAACATCTTGGCAGGGAAAACCACAGTGTTCAAATCCAATAGCTAGCTGATTTAAAAAATCCTTATTTACATCCATAGAACAAATTCAAAAAAAAGATGTCCAAAACCGAAGTTTCAGACATCTTCTTTTAACTTAAAGATCAAATCTTTTATACATGATCTTTATAAATTAATTTAAGCTTAGCGCTTAGGAGCAGATACACTAGCAACAAGATTGTCGCCATTAGTCAATACTGTAACTCCATCTGCAACTGGAATATCTTTAATATAGTACTTGTTACCAATTCCCAAAGCAGAAACATCTGCACAAATACGTACAGGCAAATCCTTTGGCAAACACTGAATAACAACCTGAGGATAGTGAGCAGTCAAACGTCCACCCTCACGAACACCAACTGGACTTCCAGTCAAGTGAATCTTCATACTCATCTTCAAAGGCTTATCTGCATCAATCACGTGGAAATCTACGTGGAGATTCTTATCGCTCTTGATATCATACTCAGTATCCTTGATAAAAGCCAAGTTATCTTTTCCATCAACTTTCAGATTTACAAGGGTAGAAGGTGTGGCATTTTTCCAAACCTTTGTAAATTCAGCCTCGTCAACATCCAACATGACGGATTCACCCTTGGAATTATACATAACAGCAGGAAGGCGACCATT
>JAGCMR010000271.1 GCA_017646305.1 Spirochaetaceae bacterium | reverse complement strand
TAGCACTCATGTTGTGATTAATTACCATAGTGTATCTCCTTCTTTTTAGCCGGCATTGCTACTTTTGCACACAAGATTCCAAACCTCTGATTGCGGATAAATGAACAATTGTCCACCAATAATGTCTTGCGACACTTCCACGTGATCAGCAACCGGAACAATCCAGCTGTTTGTTTCAGCCTACGCTGATAGTAAATTTTCGGAAGAAGAAAATAAATACTTTACAGTTTTTTATGACATTCTGTACAACCAATGATGTGAACATGTCTTCTGCCTGATTTTTGCATAGTCATGCGGGCAACTAAGGAACCTGTCATGGGAACGGGACGTCCACAAACTGGGCAGCTACGTCGTTTTTTCTTTTGTCCATCTTTACTGTAGCAAAAGGGGCAGCCTTGTATAGTACAGTGCTGATCATCATCTAATTGGGATGATAAGGGGCGATATATCTTTGAAAACAGATTTATTCCTGGTGTTAAGGTTGAATCACACAGGGGACAATAGGTCTTGGTGGGTGAATTGCTCTTTTGGGGTTCTGGATCCTCTTTCTTTGGCTTCTTATTTTTTCCATCATAATAGTTTTTTGCTATTTCTACATATTTGCTGAAAAGAAAAAGAATTAAACCTATGAGAGCCCCAATGGCAATAATGATAAATAAATCGCTGCCCATATTTCTATTTCAAAAACAATTTAATGAATTTAAGTTTACCCTCTTTATAAGGTGGGTATCTTAAGGATATATCGAATTTAGCAGGTCTAGAAAGGATAGCCTTCTGATAGCTAAATGTGTCGAATCCTGCCTTTCCGTGATAATTGCCCATTCCACTGTGGCCACTTCCACCAAAGGGAAGCTGAGAAGAAGCTCCATGAAGAAGGGTATCGTTTATACAACCACCACCATAGGGAAGGGTTTCTGTAACAAGTTTTTTTGTATTCTTGTCGGTGCTAAAAAGATACAATGCTAAGGGCTCTGGTTTTTCTTGAATGTAGCTCAAAGCCTCCTCTAAGGTGTTGTAAGGGAGGATTGGCAAAATGGGGCCAAATATTTCATCCTGCATAACAGGTGCATCTCCTTCTGGAGAATCCAATAGTATGGGTTTAATCTTCAAGGCTTCTCTGTTATAGCTTGCACCAGTAGGATTATTTGTTGTTACAACTCCATTGGCAGGGTTATTGCCATTTGCTAGGTTTAAAAGACGGAAGAAATGACGTTCGTTCACAATGGAAGAAAGTGTACTATCTGGTGCCACAGGATTATCTCCGTAAAACTCTTCCATATAAAAACACATTTTTTCCATTAATTCCTTGTGCTTGCTTGAGTCTACTAGCACATAATCTGGAGCAATGCAGTTTTGTCCACTATTAATAAGCTTTCCCCAGATAATTCTTTTTGCAGCTGAATCAATATCAGCTGTAGCATCCACGATACAAGGATTTTTGCCACCTAACTCCAAGCATACAGGAGTGAGATTTCTAGCAGCTGCTTCCATCACCTTTTTTCCTGAAGTGGCTCCACCAGTATAAAAAATAAAATCATACTTTTGAGTTAATAAGGAGTGGTGAATTTCGTTGCCACCTGTTACTATAGCTACTTGTTCTGAAGAAAAGGCTTCTTGGATGATAGTTTTTAAGAGTCGCTCTGATTCTTGTGCATGATGAGAAGGCTTTAGAATAACACAATTTCCTGCACTTAATGCTGCAGCCAATGCCATTAAGGGTATTTGAAAAGGAAAATTCCATGGAGTAATTACAAGTGCGCAACCATAGGGCTGGGAAAGAATCTTACTTATTCCTGGAAAGCTATGGAGTGGTGTCATGCGAAATTTAGGTTGTGCCCACCAAGTAAGTCGCCTTCTTAAAAAGTCGATTTCTTTTATGACTAGAGTAAATTCTGTAATATATGCTTCTGCAGTGGATTTTTGTAAATCCTTTGCCAGTGCTTCCAATATTTCATTTTTATATTTAAGCAGAATATTTTTGAGGCAAGCTAACTGTTCCTTGCGAAATTTTGTATCTCTTGTTTTACCTGTTAAAAAAAAGGCCCGCTGTGTGGCCACTAACTCAGAAAGATCAGTTGAAATCATGACAAAAATTATACC